>JBBSIG010000192.1:0-5125 GCA_038232215.1 Gaiellales bacterium
CCCGCCTGGTCGCCCGACGGCTCGCGGATCGCCTTCGTCTCGGCTCGCGGGCAGGACTGGGACGTGGACCTCAGCAGCGACCTCTACGTCGTCGACGCCGGCGGCGGCGACCCTTCCCCCGTGACGCGGGGTGACGGCCTCTACGACGCTCCGGCCTGGTCGCCGGACGGGGAGAGGCTCGCGTGCCGCTGGGCGCCGGGCGGGTTCGACTACCCACGCCACGTCCAAATCGCCGTCGTGGGCCTGGAGGACGGCGCGCGGCTCGTGCTCACCGCCTCGCTCGATCGCAACTGCGGCCCCTACCCGGACATCCGCGATCCGGTCTGGGAGGAGGACGGCGGGATCCTCTTCGACGTCGAGGACAGCGGGAACACGCACCTGTACCGCGTGGCGGCGGACGGGACGGCCGAGCCGGACCTCGTCGTCGGCGGGGAGCTCGCCGTGACGGGCTACGACTCGGCGGCGGGCCGGCGAGTTCACGCCGCCACCACCCCGACCGCGCTACCCGAGCTCTTCGAAGCGGAGCGGCAGCTGACGGAGGTCGGACGCGCGTTCCGCGAGGGTCGGCAGCTCGTCGAGCCGGAGCGCTTCGTCGCGGTCTCGGCCGACGGCTCCGAGGTCGACGCCTGGATGGTACGGCCGGCCGACTTCGACCCCGCCCGTCGCTATCCCGTCCTGCTGAGCATTCACGGCGGCCCGTTCACCCAGTACGGGAACCGCTTCCTCGACGAGTTCCAGGTGTACGCGGGGGCGGGGTACGTCGTGCTCTACTCGAACCCGCGCGGCTCCTCGGGCTACAGCGAGGCCTGGGGACGGGCGATTCGCGGGCCGGTCGAGGGCGGCCCCGGGTGGGGCACGGTGGACGTCGAGGACGTGCTCGCGGTCGTCGACGAGGCGCTTCGTCGTTTCAGCTTCTGCGACCCCGACCGGCTCGGCGTGCTGGGCGGGTCGTACGGCGGCTACCTCACCTCGTGGATCGTCGGCCACAGCGACCGTTTCCGAGCGGCGTGCTCCGAGCGGGCCGTCAACAGCCTCGTCTCCGAGTACGGCTCGAGCGACATCGGCTGGTCGTTCAAGGGGCAGATCGGCGCCTTCCTCTTCGAGGACGTCGACGCCTACCTGCACCACTCCCCGGCCACCTATGCGCCGAGCATCCGCACGCCGCTTCTGATCATGCACTCGGAAGAGGACCTCCGCTGCTCGATCGAGCAGGCCGAGCAGCTCTTCACGACGCTGCGCCTCCTGCGGCGGGAGGTCGAGCTCGTCCGCTTCCCGGCCGAGAGCCACGAGCTCAGCCGCTCGGGCTCGCCCGTGCACCGACAGATGCGCTTCGACGCCATCCTCGAGTGGTTCGCCCGCTACCTGCGCCCGGGCGAGGCGCTCACAGGTTCCGGCGTCGGAGCAGAAAGCCGAGCGGGAGGAACGCCGCCAGCGTGACGTACGGGGCGAGCGGAAGCTTCGCCCGCTCCTCTCGTCGCCGGACCAGCGCGCCCTCGCCGAGAGACGTACGCGCGGCACGGCTCGCAGCGGCGAGCTCCCGCTCCGAGAAGGCTCGCCCGCCGGTCGCCGCCGCGAGCTGCGCAGCGGTCGTCTCGCTCGTGGGATCCGGGCGGTAGCCCACCTCGGGCAGGCCCGCCGCCGAGTAGATCCGCTCGCCGGGACGCCACACGTGCAGGAAGATCGTGCGCACCCCGGGCGGGCGCCGGAAGATCGTCCCGACCCTGGCCTCGAGGAAGGGAACGCTCTCGTCGTCGCTGAAGACGACGAGCAACCGGTACCTCGCGGAGTGCGTGAAGAAGTTCTGGCTCGCGGTGGTCGAGAGCGCGGCGAGGGTGGTCACGCGACCGGTCGTCGCAGCCCCGGGCGGCGGCCTCTGGATCCCGACCGCCCGCTCGAGCGTGCGCGAGAACACCTCCTCGTCGAGGGTCGGAAACAGGTGCGGGAGGGTGCGATCCGTGATCGAGGCAATCCCGACCGGCACGTCCCCGAGGGCCGAGCGGAGGCGGAGCGCGGCCTGCTTGGCCCGCTCGAGGCGGGTGGGAGCGTCCGCTCCGCTGGCCGCGAGCATCGAGCGCGAGATGTCGAAGACGAAGAAGGCCTCGGCGTCGTCCCGCCCCTCGCGCGTCGTCGTCCGGTCGACGACGGGCTGGGCGGCCGCGAGCGCGAGCAGTGCCGGAACGGCGCAGAGCGCCGCCAGGAGCGGGCGTCGCGCCCGCGGCGGCGGCTCGGGGAGCGAGAGGCGAGCAGCCACCTGGCGCGCCCGGCGCTCCGAGCAGAGCGAGACCCAGAGCGGCACGACCGCCGCCAGGGCGAGCAGGCCGGCGGGCGGGCTCAGGAAGGTCAGCGCCGCGAGCACTCAGTACCCACCACCCTCGGACCCAGCACCGGCGCCGCGGCCCCGGCCGGTGCCCGAGGAGCGGACCGGGTTTCGGAGCGAGACGTCCTCCCGCTGGCGGAGGAGCGCGAGCTCGAGGTTGAACTTCGCCTCCTCGCCCCGCGGATCGAGGGCGATGGAGGAGCGGAAGCTCGTGATCCCGCCCTCGAAGAACGTCGGGCTGTCCTCCCGGTTCGCGACCGCGGAGCCGATCACGAAGAGCACCCCGAGCAAATTCGCCTCGCGCGCCCGGCGGGGGCCGTCTCGGTCGACCCGGAGCGCCCTCGTCAGCTCGGCCTGCGCCTGGGCGCGCAACGAGAGCGGACCGATCTCGTAGGGGTTCGCGTTGGGGCGCCCCAGCCGAAAGAGCCGGACGGCGCGCCGGTAGAGCAGATCGTCGTCCACTGCGAGCAGCCGGCGAGAGACGCGTGCGGGGAGGATCGTGGGGGCCCGCCAGGGGTCTCTCACCGCCGGGTCGCCCTGGAAGCGGACGTCGCCGGCCGCGAGCCCGTGCTGCCAGCGCCCCACGTCGATCGCGAGGCCGGCGAGCAGGAGGGCGAGAGCCGTGAGGACGCCGGAGAGCGCGAGGAGGAGGCCCTTCTTCACGCCGTCTCCCCGGCCGCGCCCGGGCGGGGCACGGTCAGCCGCGACAGCCAGCCCTCGTTGCCGGCCAGGAGAACGGCGAGCAGGCAACCCACCAGGAGCAGACCGACGGGTGCGGTGGCGCGCCGTCGCGCCGCTGCCTGCCTCGCGTCCGGGTCGGCGGCCACGTCGCGGTCGACGAAGGCGTCCCGCCCCACGAGGCGCTCGAAGAACCGGCGATCCTGAGGGATCGGGGACAGGCTCAGGATGCGGAGCGGGATCGACTCGCGCCGCAGGCGCAGGAGCGTGGCGGCGAGCCCGAGGGCGTCGCTCGGCGGCGCGGCGAGATCGCTGATCAGCAGGATCGAGCCGTGCCCGACCCGCTCGCGCAGGAGCATCGAGCGGGCGAGGCGCAGCCCGGCCGAGATCCGGGTCCCGGCGAACGTCTGCGACCACGGGTTCGCCGGGAAGCGTGCCTCGAAGGCGGGCCGCCCCTCCGTTCCGGGAAGCGGCGTGAAGAAGCGAAGGAACGGCCTCAGCTCGCGGGCGGGAGACCCGGGTGGGAGCAGCTCGTACGGCGTGTCCGAGAAGAAGACGAGGCCGATGGGCGCGTCGACCGAGACGAGATCCCTGAACACGCTCGCGATCCGCGGCCAGGTCGACGGGACGACGCTCCTCGAGAGGTCGACGCAGATCACAGTCGTGCGACCCGGCGCGGCGAACGGGTCGGGGCTTGTCGAGAGGCCGCGCGCGAGCTGCACGTCGACGAGCAGGAGTGCGACCAGGACGAGCGCGAGCCCGAGGCGGAGGAGCGTCGTTCGCCGGACGGCTCGACCGAGCGTCGGCGCCTCGGCGAGCGGGATCGCCGCGTCCCGCACGTCGCGGGCCGACCGGCGGACCAGCCGCCTACCCGCCATGGCCGTTCCTCGCCGTCGCGAGCGCTCGGCGGACGCGGAGCGCGAGCGCGCCGGTCGGCTCCGGCTCCGGCGCCGCCTGCGACCAGGCGAGCTCGCGCGTGTCCTCTGCCAGGTGGGCCTCGCCGTGGCGCGCGAGCTCGAGCGCGAGCAGCTCGAGCGCCTTGCGTCTGTGGCCGGCGCCTCCGCGCAAGCGCGCCCGCTCGACGAGCTCGAGCGCCCGCTCGAGCGGGGCCAGCGCCTGCGGAGCGGCTCTGCGCCGAATCGGGAGGGCCCGGACGCCGAGCGTCCACAGGGCGATCAGAGCCGCCGCGGCGAGCAGGAGCGCGGCGGCCGCGAGGAGTCCGACGCGCGCGGCGAGCGGCGGGACGCGGTAGGAGACGCCCGGCAGCCCGTAGAGGTCGGCCCGCCAGGGCTCCCGGTTGCGCGCCACGTCGGCGGCGTCGAGACGCGACCCGACGAGGAGCCGAGGCCACCTGAACGAGAGCGAGCGCTCGGCTCCGTCCGGCAGCGCGTAGACGACGCGGGCCGGCCGGAGGGCGATGCGCCTGCGCGCCGTAGCCGGTGCGCAGCCGTTCGTCAGGCACCGGAGGCGTGCCGTGTAGCGGAGCTTCGTCAGCCGGCCGGCGTCTCGGCGGCTCAGGGTCACCCGTCCGACCGGCTGGTAGGGCGCGTAGCGGGCCTGCAGGCGGACTCGGTCCGGATCGAGCTGTCGGCGATCGACGATCACCTCGACGCGCGCGACGAGCTCGCCCGCGAAGAGACTGACGCGCGGGCTCAGCGACGGGCTAACGCCGATCGCGGGCGGGCCCGGCGGCTCCCCGGCCGCCGGCGCAGAAGCGAGGAGCAGCAGGACGAGGGCGAGCCCGCCCGCGCGGAGTGCGGCCCCTACCACGCGTGCCCACGCCAGTTCAGGCGCTGCTCGGACCAGGAGAGAAAAGCCGCCAGGATCGCCTCGAGAGCGGCGGAGGACACGAGCACGGGCTCCAGGTCGAGCCCCCGGAAGCCGTCGACCAGCCGCTCCCGGCGCTGCTCGTTCGCGAGCCTGCGCTCGGCGACCTCACGCGCGCCGAGCCGGGCCAGGCTCGTCTTGCCCGAACGCGGGTCGGCGATCGGGACGACCACGCCCGCGACGTCCGGGAAGCTCTGCTCCCAGATCGGGTCCTGGATGACGACGGGCACGACGTCCCAGCGCCGCTCCACGGCCTGGATCCACACGTCCTCGGGCGGCGAGACGAGGAAATCGGAGAGGACG
>JBBSIG010000193.1:0-5106 GCA_038232215.1 Gaiellales bacterium
ACTGGACTGTCGCGCGAAGCCGCGCGCTTCCAGGCACGCTCCGCCTTTACCGGCACCGGGTTCACCACGAGCGAGGCGGAGGCCGTCGTGTCGCACCCGGTGCGGCGGCGGATCGTCATGCTGCTGATGCTCCTCGGCAACGCGGGGATCGCGGCCGTCGTCACGTCCCTCGTGGTCTCCTTCGCGGGCGCCAGCGGCTCCGGGGGCGGCCAGCGGATCCTGGTCGTCGCCGGCGGTCTCGGGGCCCTGCTCCTGCTCGCCCGCAGCGCCTGGTTCGATCGCATCCTCAGCGCGCTCATCGCGCGGGCCCTGACACGGTGGACCGACCTCGACGCTCGTGACTACGCGAGTCTCCTGCACCTCGGTGGGCCGTACGCCGTCTTCGAGCTGACAGTCGGGGAGGGGGACTGGGTCGCCGGTCGCGCGCTGCAGCAGCTGGGGCTACGCGACGAGGGCATCCTCGTGCTCGGCATCCACCGCGGTAACGAGTACATCGGCGCGCCGGCGGGGCGGACCGTCCTCGCGCCTGGCGACACCGCGATCCTCTACGGCCGCAAGGAGCGGTTGTGCGAGCTCGACCGCCGCCGGGCCGGGGTGAACGGCGACCGGGCGCACACGGCCGCAGTCGAGCAGAAGGCCGTCTGGAGTGACCGCGACCGCCGCCCCTTTCCAGCCGTTTCTCGACCGGCCCGCTAGCGCTACTGGCCGGCGGGAAGCTGCCCGAGCTTGACGCGGACGGTGCGGCGCCCGCCGTTCGCGTCGACCGTCCTCACGGCCACCGTCTGGCCCGGTTTCTTCGTCGCTAGCACCGCGGCGAGCGTCTGCGGGTCGGGTGTCGGGCGCCCGCCTACGGAGACGATCGCCTCGCCGGCCCTGAGGCCGGCGCTCGCTGCGGGACTCCCCGCGATGACGGCGGCGATGACGACGCCGGGGGCCTCGGCGGCCTGGCCGACGCGGACGCCGAGAAACGCGCGGCCGGTGTTCGAGACCCGTCCGTTCGCGACGAGCTGCTTGGCGATGAAGAGCGCACGGTTGCTCGAGATCGCGAAGCCGATGCCGCTCGCAGGCGTGCCGGCCTCGGGGTTGACTGCGCCGAGGGTGGGGATGCCGACGAGCTGGCCGCGTAGATCGACGAGCGCGCCGCCGCTGTTGCCCGGATTGATGGGCGCACTGGTCTGCAGCGTGTCCGGCAGAACGATGCCGTTGCCCTCCTGCCCGAGCCGGCCGACCGCGCTCACGATCCCCTGCGTGACGCTCGCGCGCAGGCCGAGCGGGTTGCCGATCGCCATCACGATCTCGCCTACCTGAACCTTGGTCGAGTTTCCCCAGGCGATCGGGCGCAGCTTCTTCGCGCTGATCTCGATCACCCCGAGGTCCTCGGGCGGAAACGAGGCCACGAGCTTGCCCGGAACGCGGCTGCCGTTGAACAAAGTGACCGTGAACCTCGTAGCGCTGCCGATCACGTGGGCGTTCGTCACGATGTGGCCCTTCGCGTCGAGGACCACTCCCGATCCGAGCCCCTGCGGCGTCTCGATCTGGACGACCGACGGCTCGACCGCCCGTACGACGCGCTCGAACTGACGCGTGAGCGCATCCGCTCCCGGGATGAGGGGGACCGACGCGCGGGCGGGAGCGGCTGCGACCCTCCGGGCGCTGAAGGCTCCGCCCCGGGCCGCGAAGATCGCCAGGAAGGCTGCGAGCATCGCGACCAGGACGAGGAGCACGGCGAGCACTCGATCCCGTCGCACGTCGGGTTCGCTTCCCGGGACCGCTTCGGCTAAACGTCCTCATACCGGCCGACGCGCTTCGTCCTTACGCTGTGCTTAAAGACACCGCCGCCCGACCGGTGGGCGGCGACAGCGGAGATATGGTCGTCGGCACGATGAGGCTCGGGACCGACCCGGCGCGTTCGTCAGCAACGCCGCCGCATCTCGCCGGCCGCTGCGCGAGCGCCGAGGGGCGCGAGCGATCACTAGAAAGGAGCACGACCATGGACCTCTCCGTGGACCGCACCTCCTCCGCACGAGACGAGACGCCGCTCTGGCTCAAGCTGATCGCGATTCCCGCGACGCTCGTCGCTCTGCTCGCCGGCCTCTGGCTCTTCGCCGGCGTCGTCGCGCCCGGCTACAACAGCTCGATCGCCCTCGGGGTCGCCTGGTTCGTGACCGCGTCGCTGGCGATCCGGTTCGGGCTGCGCGCACGGCCGGGGCTCAAGCGGCCCGTACAGCTCACCTACCTGGCGACCGCCGTCCTCGTCGCCGCCGTCTTCGGGTGGACGACGTTCCGCGACAAGACCGTCGTCGAGGACGTCGCGACCGGCGCCGCCGCCTCGCAGGCGCAGGGTGCCTCGAGCGGCGGCGACAACGTCCAGCTCGCGACCGGCGCCTTCGTGGGAGTGGCCCACGGAGGCTCGGGGAAGGCGGCGGTCGTGGAGCTCGCCTCCGGCAAGCGCGTGCTGACGTTCACGGACCTCGACGTCGCGAACGGGCCCGACCTGCGGGTGTACCTCGTCGCAGGACGTGTCGACACGGACGCCGACGTCGACGATTTCGTCGACCTGGGCGCTCTCAAGGGCAACAAGGGCACGCAGCAGTACTCGATCCCGGCCGGCACCGACACGAAGCGCTACGCGACGGCCGTGATCTGGTGTCGTGCCTTCACGGTCTCCTTCGCCAAGGCCGCGCTGGCGGCGTCGTGAGCGCCGCCGGGGGCCGCATGAGACGCTACGACCTCGTCGTCGTCGGGATGGGCTCCGGGGGCATCGTCGCTGCCGAGTTCGCGGCCTCCCTCGGGCTCCGCGTCGCCGCCGTCGAGCGCGACCGGATCGGCGGCGACTGCCTCTGGACGGGCTGCGTGCCCTCGAAGGCGCTGCTCGCCGCGGCGAAGGTGGCCCACCACATGCGCAGCGCCGACCGCTTCGGCATCGCGCCCGTCGAGCCCGAGATCGACCTCTCGCGCGTCTGGCGGCGGATCCGCGCCGTTCGGGAGCAGATCGCCGTCACGGACGACAGCCC
Source organism: Gaiellales bacterium (assembly GCA_038232215.1). GTDB lineage: Bacteria > Actinomycetota > Thermoleophilia > Gaiellales > Gaiellaceae > JBBSIG01. The sequence continues at coordinate 3,015 of JBBSIG010000193.1, forward strand.
CGAGCGCTTCCGGGCGCTCGGCGTCGAGCTCGTCCACGGGAGCGCCCGGCTGGCCGGCCCGAACGCGGTGGCCGTCGGCGAGCGCGTGCTCGAGGCACGCTACGTCCTGCTCTGCACCGGCAGCCGGCCCGCCCTCCCGGACCTGCCGGGGCTCCGCGAAGCCGAGTTTCTCACCAGCGAGACGATCTTCGAGCTCCAGCACCCTCCTCGCAGCGTCGTCGTCGTCGGCGGCGGCCCGATCGCGGTCGAGCTCGCTCAGGGCCTGCGCCGGCTCGGCATCGACGTCACCGTGCTGCAGCGGGGCGACCGGCTGCTGAGGCGGGACGAGCCCGAGCTGAGCGCCATCGTGGCGACCCGGCTGCGGGCCGAGGGCGTCGACGTGCGCTTCGGAGTCGAGACCCAGAGCGTCGAGGCGGCCGACGGCCGGAAGGCCGTGCTCGGCACCGCGAGCGGGCAGGCGGAGCGCTGGGAGGCCGAGGAGCTGCTGATCGCGGCCGGTCGCGCGCCCGTGGTCGAGGGGCTCGAGCTTGAGGGGGCCGGCGTGAGCGTGGGTCCGAGCGGCATCGTCGTCGACGAGCGCCTGCGCACGAGCGTCGAGTCCGTCTACGCCGCGGGCGACGTCGCCGGTCGCTGGCTGTTCACCCACTCCGCGGGCCGCGAGGCCGCCGCCGCTCTCCGCGACATGTTCTTCCCCGGCAAGGCGCGGGGCATCGGTCTGGTTCCCTGGTGCACGTTCACCGATCCGGAGCTCGCCCACGCCGGGCTGACCGCGGCCGAGGCGGTCGAGCGGCACGGAGAGGGGAAGGTCGAGGTCGTGCGGGCCGACCTCTCCCACTCCGACCGTGCCCGGGTCGAGGGAGAGGAGGAAGGACGGATCGTGCTCGTGGCTGCCGGCGGCAAGCTCGTCGGCGCCCACGTCCTCGCTCCCGCTGCGGGGGAGCTGATCCACGAGCTCGCGCTGGCGATCCGCCGGCGACTGAAGCTGCGCGACCTGGGTGCGATGACGCACGTGTACCCGACCATCGCCACGTCCGTGAACAGAGCCGGCGCCGAGGCCGCCTACGCGTATGCGCAGCGCTTCGGGTGGCTCGTGCGGCGAGAGAAAAAGGCGGCGTAGGGGTCTGCTCCGGACAAGCCCCTCAAACGGGCCACCAGAAGGCGCCGAAGCTGAGCGGGCCCGTGTGTGCGCCGACCGCCGGCCCGATGCGGTATCGCTCCACCTCCTCGACGAGACCTGAGCGCGCCAGCCCCGCGGCGAGGTCGCCGGCCGCCGCGGCGCAGTCGGGCGCCGCATGGCCCACCGCCGCGAGGAGCGGGCGCGCCGAGGAGAGGACGTGCTCGAGCATGAGCTCGACCGCCTCGAGGGCGTCCGCGCAGGGTGCGAGCGGCCGCGTCTCGCCGTCGACGAGGGCGAGCACCGTCCAGTCGGCCGCCCGGGCGACACGCCCGTCCGGGGCGTCGGGCGCCACGAAGACGTTTCGCAGCGTCGAGCCGAGCCGGCGGGCAAGGGTTGCGGCCGCGCCCGGCGAGGCTCCGGCCGCGAGCGCCTCGGCGGCCGCCCGCGCGCAGAGGCCGACGCCGAAGCTCGCCGTCTCGACGGCGACGACCGTGACCGGGAGCGGCGCCTCGCGGGCCGCGAGCTCCGCCGACGCGACGGTGCCGGAGACCCGTCGGTCGAGGTGGATGGAGAGCACGCTCTCCTCTCCCCGCGCCGCCGCCGCTGCGTAGACGGCGGCGAGCTCTCCGGGGCTCGGCTGCGACGTCGCGGCCTTCGCGCCGGCGAGCTGCCGTGCGTAGAAGTCGTCCGTCGCGAGAACCTCCGCCGCGCGCACGCCATCGAGCGCGATCCCGATCGGCACCACCTCGATGCCGAGCCGCGCGACGTCCTGCTCGGAGAGGAGGGCGCTCGAGTCCGTGCACACGACGGCCGCGAGCCTCACGATCCCGCCCACCTGTCCAGGCGCGGCCGTCTCTCGAGCAGGACTCTCGAGGCCATGACCGCCAGCGTGGCGGCGTTGGCGAGCGGTAGCGGCGCGGTCGGGCGGGGTCCCCACAGATTCGGCCCGCCGCGGCGCCACCAGAGGATGCTCGC
>JBBSIG010000194.1:0-5066 GCA_038232215.1 Gaiellales bacterium
CGCCCTCGACCGTCCACCTCGCCCGCATTTCCCCGGCCGGTCGGGGTCCTCGAGGGTGTCGTGGAAGGGCAGCACGGGGACATACTCGTCCCGGCCGATCGCCTCGATCAGCTCGTTCAACCGCCGGATCTGCGGGTCCGCATCGGGATAGCCGTTGTTCCAGGGCAGCACGTCGGCGAGCGCGACCCGAAGGCCGAGCGCCTTGCCCGCCTGCACCATGCCGCGCAGGCTCTCTGCGGCAGAGGCGACCGGGCGCCCCTGAGCGATGTCGTTGATTCCGCCCTGGACGACGAGGACGTCGGCACCGCGCGCGCAGTCGTCCAACCGCCTCGCGATCTCGTCCGTTCGCTGCCCGTAGCGTCCGCAGTTGCGAAACTCGAGCCTGGGGTGGGCGCGCGTCGCCCAGTGCTCGTACTGACTCGCCGGGTCGCCGCCGAGGCGTGCGTCGAAGCCGGGCGAGCCTTCGGTGATGGAGTCGCCGAGAGCCGCGACGAGGATCCGACCGCCAGAGCTCGGCTGCGCGGCCGGCTCGTGCTCGACGCGGCCGCCGCACCCGGACGCCGAGAAGGACGCCAGGACGAGGCCGAGGCCGAGGGCTCCACGAGGCAGGCCGTTCCGCGCCGAGCCCACCGCAGAACGTCTAGGCGAGGAGGTCGCGGCGGCGCGCGAGCCCCGCGAGCACGGCGTCCACGTCCGCCGCCGTGTTGTAGCAATGGGCCGAGACGCGGAGGTTGCCGTCGCGCGAGGACGTGACGACGCCGTCCTGCGCAAGCGCGGCCACGAGCGCCTCGGGGTCGCTCGACGCGATGCAGACGAGCGCACCGCGGCGGTCGTGCTCACGGGGAGTCACCACCCGCCCGCCGAGCCCGTCGACCCCTTCCGTGAGCCGGTCGTTCAGCGCCTGCACGTGCTCGCGCGTCTCCGCGATCCCGATCTCCTGCATCAGCTCCATCCCGGCCACGCCCGCGTAGATGGACGGTATCGGCGGCGTGCCCGACTCGAACCGGCTCGCGGTGTGCGAGGGCGAGTAGCGACGATGGTTCATCGCGAAGACGTCCTCGTCGGCCAGCCAGCCGGTCTGGGTGGGCAGGAGCCGCTCCACCAGATCCCGGCGGCAGTAGAGGAACCCGAGCCCGGCCGAGCCGAGCAGGTACTTGAGCACCCCCGAGGCCAGGAAGTCCACGTCGAGCGAGCGGACGTCGAGCGGCAGCGTGCCGAGCGACTGGTACGCGTCCAGCAGCACGAGCGCTCCCCGCTCGTGCGCGAGCCGGACGATGCCCGGGACGTCGAGCATGGCCCCGTTTCGGTAGCAGACGTGCGTGATCGCCACGAGAGCCGTCCGCTCGTCGATCGCCTCGTCGAAGCGCTCGAGCGGAATCGTCGCCTCCCCCGACCTCTGAAGCACGTGCTCGACCTGCGCGCCGCGGAGCTCCTGCGCGTGCCAGATCTGGCCGACGGTTGGGAACTCGAAGTCGCTCAGCACGATCCTCTTCCGCTCGGCGTCGAGCGGGAAGGCGCTCGCGAGCGCGGAGACACCGGCGGAGAGCGACGTCGTCACCGCGATCTCGCCGCGCTCGGCGCCGACGAGCGCGGCGAAGGCGCCGCGCGCCCGCTCGGTCTGCTCGAGCCAGTAGTCCCACGGCGCGCCGCGGTCGTCCCAGTCGCGCAGGTAGTCGTCGTACGCGGAGCGCACGGCGTCCGAGAGCGCGCCCTGCGAGCACGAGTTGATGTACGTCCGGCGCTCGAAGATCGGAAACCGGTGCCGGATCCGCTCGCCCAGGCTCGCCTGCTGGATGCTGGTCACGGGCGCACCCGGAAACCAGGGTCTGACCCTGCGACCTGGCCGAAGAGGACGGTGGAACTGTGTCGAGAGTGAGTCGATGTGTGCACAGGTCAGCGGCCGAGATAGGCTTTTCGCAGGTCCTCGTGCTCGAGCAGGACCGACGCCTCGTCCGCGAGCACGATACGGCCCGTGGAGAGCACGTAGCCGCGGTCCGCGATCGAGAGCGCCATGTTCGCGTTCTGCTCGACGACGAGCATCGCGACGCCGGCCTCGTGCACCTGCTGGATGATCTCGAAGCTCCGCTCGACGAGGATCGGCGCGAGCCCCATCGACGGCTCGTCCATGAGCAAGAGCTTCGGGTGCGACATCAGCGCGCGACCCATCGCGACCATCTGCTGCTCGCCCCCGGAGAGAGTGCCGGCCAGCTGCGAGCGGCGCTCGTGCAGCAACGGAAACAGCCCGTAGACGCGGTCGAAGTCCTCCTTCCGGCCCTTGCCGTCACGGTTCAGATACGCGCCCATCTCGAGGTTCTCGAGCACGGTCATGGGAGCGAACAGGCGCCGGTTCTCCGGCACGATCGCCATGCCGCGGGCGATCCGGTAGCTCGTCGATCGACCGGTCACGTCCTCGCCGTCGAACTCGACCGTCCCGGTCCTCGGCCCGACCAGGCCGAGGATGGTCTTCAGCGTCGTCGACTTTCCCGACGCGTTGCCGCCGAGCAGCGAGACGAGCTCACCCGCGTTCACCTCGAGGTCGACCTCCTGGAGAATGTGGATCAGGCCGTAGTACGTATTGATTCCGCTCAGCCGGAGTAGAGCGGCCATCTACTTCGTCTCCGTTCTGCGCAGCCCGAGGTACGCCTCGACCACCTTCTCGTCCGTCGCGACGGCTCCGAACAGGCCCTCCGCGATCTTCACGCCGTGGTCGAGCGCCACGACCCGGTCCGAGATCCCCTCGACGACGTGCATGTCGTGCTCGATCACGAGGATCGTGTAGCCGCCCTCCCCGCGCAGCTTCCCGATCAGCTCGGTGATCTCGTGGGTCTCGGACGGGTTCATCCCGGCCGCCGGCTCGTCGAGGAGCAGCAGACGCGCCCCCGTGGCCGTCGCACGCGCGATCTCGAGCCGCCGGCGGTTCGCGTACGAGAGGCTGTAGGCGGGCTGATCCCACCGGTAGCCCATCAGCCGCTCGCCGAAGAAGGCGAGCCGCTCCTCGGCCAGGCGGTGGATCTCGCGCTCCTCGCGCCGCATCCCGGGCGTCCGCAGCATCGAGCGGAAGACTCCGGCGCGCGTGCGGCCGTACTCGGCGGCCATCACGTTCTCCTTGACCGTCATGTTCAGGAAGAGGCGCAGCGTCTGGAACGTGCGAGCGACACCGAGCTTCGTGATCCCGTGCGGAGCCAGCCCGACGAGCGAGCGGCCCTCGAGCAGGATGTCACCGCGGTCGGGCCCGTAGACGCCCGTGATCAGGTTGAAGAGGGTCGTCTTGCCGGCGCCGTTCGGCCCGATCACGCTCACGATCTCGCCCTCGTGCACCCGTAGGTCGAGGCCGGAGATGACGGTGAGCCCGCCGAACGCCTTCGTCAGCCCCCGCAGCTCGAGCAGTGCCGGGCGCTCCTCGGTCATCAGACGATCTCCACGCGATGGGAGCCGAGCAGCCCCTGGGGCCGGGCGGCCATGAGGCCGACGAGCATGGCGCCGATCAGGATGTAGCGTGCGACGGCGGGCTGCGGCAGCATCGCGCTCTCCCAGATGCTCGCCGCCAGGTAGAGCACCGGCACCATCGCGACGAGGCGGGCCCAACCGCGCAGGAGCGTCAGGACGAGGACGGCCGCGACGAGCACGAGGTACATGATCCGGTTCCAGACCTGCGGGTCTGCCGGCAGCAGCACCCAGCCGTCGGCCAGACGGTCGGCCCAGGTGCCGCCGGCCGTCGTGCCGGCCACCCCCCCGGCCCACAGGCGGCCGACGAGCTCGTGCACGACGATCCCGAAGACGACCGTACCGGCGGCGACGAGCGCCCAGCGCCGCAGCGGTCGAACGACGAGCGGCGTCACCAGAACGAGGGCGGCGAAGAAGAGCCAGCTCGCGTTCTCGGGCGTCCGCAGCAGCTCGAGCGAGACGTTGAGAACGACCGCGCCGAGGAGCACCCCCGCGAGGCTGCCCGTGCCGCCGAGGATCACCATCGCGTAGACGGTGATGAGCAGGGTCAGGTCGAAGTTGACCGGGAAGACGGCGCCCTGCGAGGCGGCGAAGATCGATCCGGCGAGGCCCGCCACCCCGGCGCCGAACGCGAAGGCGAGCAGCTTCAACCAGTTGACCGGCATGCTCATCAGCTGCGCGGCCAGCACGTCCTCGCGGAGAGCGCGCCAGGCGCGACCCGTACGCGAGTGGTTGACGAAGTAGAGCGCGCAGAGCACGAGCACGATCGCGCCGACGGCGACGAAGTAGTACGCGTCGAGCGAGCGCAGCGTCCGCCCGAAGAACGTGAGCGGATCGACGGTCGAGATCCCGTTCGGCCCATTCGTGATCTTCAGGTCGTACGAGCCGTCGAGGAAGGCGAAGTCGGGCCGGTCGACGTTGTTCAGCAGCGTCAGGAAGATCTGCAGGAAGAAGAGGGTGACGATCGCGAGGTAGTCGCCCGAGACGCGCCAGGAGGGCAGCCCGAGCACGAGGCCGAGCAGCACGGTCACCGCCACGACCGCTGGGACCGCCCACTGCGCCTGCCAGTGCAGGTCGAGCTGGCCGGAGGCGAGCAGCGTGTAGGCGTAGGCGCCGAAACCGTAGAACGCGACGTAGCCGAGATCGAGCAGCCCAGCCCAGCCGAGCGCGACGTTCAGCCCGAGCGCGAGCAGGACGTAGAGCAGGGTGTCGAGCCCGACCTGCATCAGGTAGCCCGAGCTCGTCAGGAGAGGGAAGACGAGCATCGGCACGACGAGGACGCCGTAGCGCGCCGCGGCGGGCAGGCGGCCGAAGCGCTCGGAGAGCGCGCCCAGCGGCCCCAGGACGACGTTGGCGCCGGAGCGGGCCACCCACTCGTCGCGACCGATGCGGGGGCCGGTCTCGCCCGTGTCGGGGGGTCTGGGAGTCTGCTCGTCCGCCATCGAGAGCTACACCTTCTTCACGTCGGCCCGACCGAGCAGGCCGTTGGGGCGCACGAGCAGGAAGACGACGAGGATCGAGAAGACGATCAGGTCCTTGAACGTGGTCGTCAGGTAGCCGACCGTGTACGCCTCGGCGAGCCCGATCAGCAGGCCGCCGAGCATGGCGCCGGGAATGCTGCC
>JBBSIG010000195.1:0-5057 GCA_038232215.1 Gaiellales bacterium
ATCGTGACTCCTCGGGACGTGCGTGGACGGCTTGCCGCCGGCGCGCGAAGGGGGTACGGGCTACGAGCCGGAGCTAGCCGGACGGGACGCCGGGCCAGCGACTCGCGTTGCGAGCTAGGGCCGATGTGCTCATGTGGCGTCCCTCCCTGTACGCTTCGACAGCCTCGCGCGACGATACCAGCCGCGGGCGGCCCGGTATCGTGCCCCGGATGGCGGATCGCATCACCGAGGCGCAGAAGGAAGCTCTCGAGCGCGAGCTGGCGGAGCTCGAGGGCCCGAAGCGTGCGGAGATGGTGCGGGCGATCGCCACGGCGCGGAGCTTCGGCGACCTGTCCGAGAACTTCGAGTATCACGCGGCGAAGAACGAGCAGGGCCTGCTCGAGCGGCGGATCACGATTCTGCGAGCCCGCCTCGAGTCGTCCGAGCTCGTCGACGAGGTGGCGGCGGCGACGAGCGGGCGAGTCGAGGTCGGCTCGCTCATCGAGCTCGAGGACGAGCGCGGCGAGCGCCTACGGGTCGAGCTCTCGAGCGTCGGCGGCGCCGGGACCGTCTCGCCCGACTCGCCGCTCGGACGGGCGCTCCTCGGAGCCCGGGTCGGGGACACCGTGGAGGTGGAGGCGCCGAAGCGCCCCTGGCAGGCGCGCGTGCTCTCGCTCGAGCGACCCTAGAAGAGCAGCACGCTGCGGATCCCGTCCTGGGCCTCCATCAGCTCGAAGCCCCGGTTGACCTCGTCGAGCGTCAGTCGGTGCGAGACGAAGGCGTCGACGTCGAGCTCGCCCGCCAGGTAGCGGCCGACGAGCTTCGGCACCTCGTCGCGGCCCTTCACGCCGCCGAACGACGAGCCCGCGATCCGGCGGCCGGTGATCAGCAGCCGGGGCACCACCTCGAGCGTCTCGCCCTTCCCTGCGACGCCGGCGATCGTGCAGAGCCCCCAGCCCATGCGCGCCGACTCGACCGCCTGCCGCATCACCTCGACGTTTCCGGTCGCCTCGAAGGTGTAGTCGGCGCCGAGGCCGCCCGTGGTCTCGAGGATCCGCTCGACGACGTCCGGTCCTCCGGTCAGGACCTCGGTCGCACCCTGGCCGCGAGCGAGCTCGAGCCGCTCGTCGGAGAGGTCGACGCAGAGGATCCGCTCGGCACCCCGTAGCCGGCAGCCGGCTACCGCGCCGAGGCCCACCATGCCCGCGCCGAAGACGACGCACGTCGACCCCGGCTCCACCTGGGCGGTGTTCAGCGCGGCGCCGAGCCCGGTGGAGAGGCCGCAGGCGAACAGGCAGGCTCGATCGGGCGGCGCCTCGGGATCGACCTTCGCGAGCGCGATCTCCGGCATCACCGTGTACTCGGCGAAGGTGGACGTGCCCATGAAGTGCCGGATCGGCTCGCCGTCGCGCGAGAGCCTCGTCGTCCCGTCCGGAAGGTGGCCGCGGCCCTGCTGCTCCCGGATCGCGAGGCAGAGGTTCGTCTTCGGGCTGAGGCAGTGCACGCACTCGCGGCACTGCGGTGAGAAGAGCGTGACCACGTGGTCGCCCGGTCGGAGCGAGGAGACGCCCTCGCCGAGCCGCTCGACCACCCCGGCACCCTCGTGGCCGAGCACGGTCGGCAGGTACCCCGAGGGATCGGCGCCCGAGGCGGTGTAGAGGTCCGTGTGGCAGACCCCGCAGGCCTCGAGCCGAACCAGCACCTCGCCCGCGCGCGGCTCCGCGAGCTCGACCTCCTGGACGCGCAGCGGCTCCCCGAACGACTCGAGGACGGCCGCGCGGATCTTCACGAGCTCAGCGTCTCAGATCGCGCAGGTCGCGAGGCCGCGCTTCTGGAGATACTGCTGGTGGTAGTCCTCGGCGGGGTGGAACGCCGACGCGGGCGTGATCTCGGTCACGATCTGCTTGCCCCAGCGCAACCCCCGCTGCTGCTCCTCCTTTGAGCTCTCGGCCTCCGCTCGCTGCTCGTCGGAGTGGTAGAAGATCGCCGATCGGTACTGCGTGCCGACGTCGAAGCCCTGGCGGTTCCGCGTGGTGGGGTTGTGCTCGTTCCAGAAGACGCCGAGCAGATCCTCGAACGAGACGCGCTCGGGGTCGTACGTCACCTCCACGACCTCCGCGTGGCCGGTGCGTCCGGAGCAGACGTCCTTGTAGGTGGGCTGGTCGGTGGAGCCGCCGGAGTAGCCGACTCGTGTCGAGACGACGCCGTCCACCTGGCGGAAGGCGGCCTCGACGCCCCAGAAGCAGCCCGCTCCGAATGTCGCTTTCTCAGTGGTTGTCATGGACTTCAGTCTAGTTGGAGCGCCCGGCGTTACGCACCGCCCGGCTCAGCGAGTCCGAGCGGGTGGTCCTAGCTCGTTCGAGTGATCCTGACCTCGATCGGGGGAGAAGGCTCGAAAGGTTCCGAGCCGGAGCTCCGATGAGTCGCCCTGCGGAAGACCTGCGAGCACGCTGCTCGTAGGGCTGGAAAAGAAAGAGGGGAGAGACTCATGAAAGCTCGTACACCGGCGCTCCGCATGCGCCTCGGCGTCTTGCTGACGCTACTCGGTGCGCTCGTGCTCGCCATCCCGGCGGTCTCGAGCGCCGTCGATCCACTTCCTGGCGCCAGCGTGACCGTGTGCCAGGTCTCGGGGAGCGCCAGCGCCCCGTCGTACGCCCAGGTGACGCTCTCGGTCGACCAGGTCGCGGCGTTCCTGAACCAGAATCCCGGCTCGTTCGTGGGCAGCTGTCCCGCAGGCGGCGGCGGGACGAGCCCGGGCCCGCTTCCGGGCGCGTCCGTCAGCGTCTGCCAGGTGACGGGGAGCGCGAGCTCGCCGTCGTACGCGCAGGTGAACGTGGCTGTCGACCAGGTGACGGCGTTCCTGAACCAGAATCCCGGCTCGTTCGTGGGAACGTGTCCGGCGACTCCCCCGCCGAGCGGCGGCGGAGGCGGCCTGCCGAGCGCCTCTGTCTCGATCTGCCAGGTGACGGGTAGCGCGGGCGCGCAGTCGTTCGCGCAGGTGAATGTCGCGCTCGACCAGGTCGCGGCGTTCCTGAACCAGAATCCCGGCTCCTTCGTCGGCACCTGCCCCGCCGGTGGCGGTGGCGGCGGCGGTGGCGGTGGCGGCGGCGGTGGCGGCGGCGGTGGCGGTCTGCCGACCGGCGGGCTGACGGTCTGCAAGGTGTCGGGAAGCGGCAGCGCTCTCTCGTTCGCGCAGACCAGCGTGGCCGTCGATCAGCTGCGGGCCTACCTGAACCAGAACCCCGGCTCGTTCGTAGGGACCTGCCCGAGCAAGGCCGACCCGAACGGCAGCGTCGGAGCGGCGCCTCTCGGCTTCGTGACGATCTGTCGCGTGACCGGAAACGCCTCGGCTCCGTTCGCGACCCAGACGGTCCGCGCTGATCAGGTGGGCGCGTACCTGACGACCGCCGGCAACATCGTTCCGGCTCCCGCCGGCGGTTGCCCGACGGCGGCGGGTGCGGGCAGCGGCGGCAACGGCGGCAACGCGGGCGGCGGCAACGCCGGTGGCGGCGCGAACGGCAACGGCGCAGCCTCCGACGGCGCAATCGCCGTAGGCGCTCCTGCGACCGCGAAGGCGAGCCGGCCGACCACCGTCGTCGTCAAGACGACGCCCAACACCGTCGTGACGGCGAAGGGCGCCGGCGTGAAGAAGGCCGTGAAGAGCAACAAGAAGGGCCGGGCCGTACTCCGGATCCAGCCCAAGAAGGCCGGTGTCGTGACCATCCGCGCGGCGCGCGGCAAGGTCGTCAAGCGGATCGGCGTGCAGGCCAAGCGCACGGCCGGCGAGCAGCTCACCGGCTAGTTCAATCGGGGACGGTCACCCGGCGCCGTGAGATAGGCGCCGGGCGACCTCCCTTCACCTCGAGGAGGATTCGATGCACATGAACAGGAAACGACTGCTCGGCCTCGTCTGCGCGCTCGGGCTGGCCATTCCGATCGTCTCGGGCGAGGCCGCACCCGGCAAGGTGAAGCCGAAGGTGAAGGCGAGTTACCCGAAGGCGGGTGTTCTCGTCTGGACGAAGGTGGCGGCACGCACCGCCCCCTCGCGGAAGGCACCGCTCGTGAAGGTGCTGGAGCAGTTCCGCCCCGACTACCGCCCGACCGCGGTGCTCGCCGTCGGCGAGGCACGCGACAAGAAGGGCATCCGGTGGGTGAAGATCTCCATGCCCATGCGCCCGAACGGCAAGTTCGGCTGGGTGAAGGCGGTCGCGCTCCAGCTCCATCCCGTGCACAAGCGGATGGTGATCGACCGCTCGGCTCGCACGCTCACGCTCATGAAGGACGGCAAGCGCCTCTTCACGACGCGAGTCGCGGTCGGCAAGCCGGGCGCCGAGACGCCGCTCGGTCGCTTCTACCTCGCCGCCGCGTTCAAGGCCACTGCACCGGTGCTCGGCGAGTATGCGTTCGAGACGAGCGCCTACTCGAACCTGTCGGAGTGGCCCGGCGGGGGCATCATCGGCATCCACGGGACACCCAATCCGGAGCTGCTCGGGCAGGCCGTCTCGCACGGCTGCATCCGGATCTCGAACCCGGCGGCCCTGCGGCTCAAGCGCGCCGCGCCGGTCGGCACGCCGGTCTCGATCATCGCGTAGCAAGCCGGTCGCCCGGACGAGGTGGGGCGGGCGAGTGCCCGTCTCACCCGTCCGGGTTTCGCTTCCGGCCCTCGCGAACAAAGAGCATCGAGCATGCGCTTCAGGCGAGACGTCGACCTCGATCCGTCGCAGATCTCCGATCGGCGCGGGCAGCGCTCGCTGGGAGGGCTCCCGGGCGGGGGCCTCACGGTCGGGGGAGGAGGGATCGGGATCATCGTCCTGATCGTCGCGATCCTGCTCGGGGGCAACCCGCTAGGAGGCGACGGCGGCCTCTCCGGCCCGCTCGGGAACCTCGACGACCAGACGTCGGCCGGCGCCCCGCCGGGAGGCGCGCTCGCCGAGGAGTGCCGGACCGGTCAGGACGCCAACGAGCGGGAGGACTGCCGCATCGTCGGGTACGTGAACAGCATCCAGGGCTACTGGTCGAGCGAGCTGGAGCGGCGCGGACGTCAGTACACGATCTCGAGGACAGCCTTCTTCACGGGC
>JBBSIG010000196.1:0-5055 GCA_038232215.1 Gaiellales bacterium
GAGGAGCGAGGCGGCCGTCCGGCCTACGTGGCGTGGGACGCCGCCTACCTGCGCGACAAGCTCGAGCGCGGCTTCGATCGGCTGATCTACGTGCTCGGCGCCGACCACCACGGCTACGTGGGCCGGCTCAAGGGTCTGGCCGGGGCGTTCGGCTACGACCCCGACCGTGTCGAGATCCTGATCTACCAGCTGGTCCAGCTCGTCGAGGGCGGACGGACGCGGAAGATGTCGAAGCGTCGCGGCGACACCGTCTTCCTCGACGAGCTGCTCGACGAGATCGGGGTCGACGCCGCCCGCTGGTACCTCGTCTCGCGCGGTCACGACCAGACGATCGAGATCGACGTCGATCTCGCTGCCGAGCGCACGCAGAAGAACCCGGTCTACTACGTCCAGTACGCGCACGCGCGCATCGCCGGGATCCTGCGGAACGCCGGTGCAGCGAGCGCCGGCGCCCAGCCCGCCGTCGCGCTCGCTGCCGAGGAGCGGGCGCTCGTCAAGCGGCTGACGGAGTTTCCCTCTATCGTCGCCGAGGCGACCGAGCGGCGGGCGCCGCACTCGCTCCCGATCTACGCGATCCGTGTGGCTGACGACTTCCACCGCTTCTACCACGAGCATCGCGTCCTCGAGAGCGAGGCCGAGGCCTTCCGCCTCGCGCTCTGCCGGGCGACTCAGCTCGTGCTCGCTCGCTGTCTCGAGCTGATCGGGGTGGACGCGCCCGAGCGAATGTAGGGAGGCCGCTCTAGGATGTGCGGGTGAGCGCACCCGATCGGAACCTGGCGCTCGAGCTCGTGCGCGTGACCGAGGCCGCCGCGATGGGGGCCGCCCGCTGGATCGGCCGGGGCGAGAAGGAGAGCGCGGACGCCGCCGCCGTCGACGCCATGCGGCTGATGCTCGACACCGTCTCGATGGACGGCGTCGTCGTGATCGGCGAGGGGGAGAAGGACGAGGCGCCGATGCTCTACAACGGCGAGCACGTGGGCAGCGGCAGCGGCCCGCAGGTCGACGTCGCGGTCGACCCGCTCGAGGGAACCCGGCTGACGGCGCTCGGGCAGCCGAACGCGATCGCCGTGATCGCGGTCGCGGAGCGGGGGACGATGTTCTTCCCCGGCGCCGCGGTCTACATGGAGAAGATCGCGTGCGGGGAGGACTCCGTGGAGGCGATCGACATCGAGGCCTCGCCGACCGAGAATGTGCAGCGGGTGGCCGAGGCGAAGGGCGTGAAGGTCGCCGACGTGTCGGTCGTCGTCCTCGAGCGCGACCGCCACGAGGCGCTCGTCGCGGAGCTGCGAGAGGCGGGCGCGAAGGTGAATCTGATCAGGGACGGCGATGTCGCCCCCGCGATCGCGGCGGCGCAGGGCGGGACGGGCGTCGATCTCCTGATGGGGATCGGCGGCACGCCCGAGGGCGTCATCTCCGCCGCCGCGCTCAAGTGCGTCGGGGGAGGCATGCAGGGAAGGTTGTGGCCGCGGACGGACGACGAGCGGAGGCGGCTCGTGGAGGCCGGCTACGACCCCGGTCGGGTGCTCACGACGGACGATCTCGTCTCCGGCGAGGACGTCTTCGTCGCGGCGACGGGAGTCACGACGGGCGCGTTGCTCCGCGGGGTTCGTGCCGTGAGGCGGGGTGCGGTGACGGACTCGATCGTCATGCGCTCGCGCTCGGGCACCGTCCGCCGGATCGAGGCGCGCCACGCGTTCGCGAAGCTGTCGAGGCTCTCGGCCGTCGAGTACGGCTGAGCGAGCCCCGCCCGATCCGGCCGGGGGAGAGATCGGCACACCTCCGGCACACCTCGTCACACACACGTGACGGTGTCTGGCACCGTGACGAACTGTCCACAGCCGCGTAGACGCGGTTTTCGCTCGGCAGACGGCCTCGCGCGCTCCGATTCGGCGCTCTGTGGGCGTTTCGCGACGGTGCCTGACACCGTCGGAGGGCCGGCACGGGCTCGCAACCGAGCTCTTCCGGCCGGGTACCGGTCCGGCTTGCCCGACGGGTTCGGCTACGAGACGCCCGTGAGCCGCTCCAGCTCGGGCGAGTACTCGCCGGAGCGCGCTGCGCCGTTCATGCGCGCCCGGTGCAGGAACGCTTCCTGCGCGGCCGCGACGTTCGACTCCTCACCCCGCCAGGCCTGCAACGACGGGGCCTGCAGCGCGCGCCCGTAGGAGAAGCTCAGCTGCCACGGATGCTCGCCCAGCGCGTTCATGGCGTTCAAGTGAGCCGTCGCCGCCTCGTCGGACTGGCCGCCGGAGAGGAAGACGATGCCGGGCACGGCTGCCGGCACCACGTGCCTGAAGCAGCGGATCGTCGCCCGGGCGACGTCCTCGACGCCGGCCTGCTCGCCGGCCTCGTACCCCGAGAGCACCATGTTCGGCTTCAGCAGCATCTCCTCGAGCGCGACGCGCTGGTCGTGCAGCTCGGTGAAGACGGCGTTGAGAGTACGCGAGGTGACTCCGTACGACTCGTCGAGCGAGTGTGCTCCGTCCATCAGCACCTCCGGCTCGACGATCGGGACGAGACCGGCCTCCTGGCTGAGAGCCGCGTAGCGTGCGAGCGCGTGCGCGTTCGCCCAAATGCAGTACTCGCTCGGGATGCCGTCGCCGATCGTGATCACGGCGCGCCATTTCGTGAAGCGCGCGCCGAGCTCGCGATACTCGCCGAGACGGTCTCGGAGGCCGTCGAGCCCCTCCGTCACGGTCTCGCCCGGCGCTCCGGCGAGCGGCTTCGCACCCTGGTCGACCTTGATCCCCGGGATGATCCCCAGCTGCGCGAGCAGCTCCGGGAAGGGGGTGCCGTCCAGGCTGGACTGGCGGATCGTCTCGTCGAACAGGATCACGCCGCTGATGTGCTCGGCTGCGCCCTGCGCGGTGAAGAGCAGATCGCGATACGCGCGCCGGTTGGCCTCGGTCGACTCGACGCCGATGCCGTCGAGGCGCTTCTTGATCGTGCTGTCGCTCTCGTCGGCCGCCCGGATCCCCTTCCCCGGCGCGACGAGCAAACGTGCCGTCTCCTCCATCGACTCTGCTGCCATGGTCTCTCGTCCCTCCACGGTCGTTCGTCTGATCGGGCCTAAGTATGCGCCTCGGCGGCCGCTCTGTCGCGTAGGGTTCCCGCCGTGAGGCCGGTGGTCGTCGGCTACGACGGCAGCACGTCGTCGCAACGCGCGCTCGAGCGCGCCGCCATGCTCGCCCGCGCCCTCGGCACCACCGTGATCGTCGTCAGCGTCGACGTGGTGGTACCCCCGATCGTCGCCACCCCTGTCGGGCTCGCCGATCCCACCATCGCGCCGATCCCGCCGGTGCCGCTGCTACCCGAGCCGGTGCCCGACGCCTCGTCCGCGGTAGCGCCGGAGCTGGCGGACGCTCGCACGCTCCTCGAGGGTCGCGGGGTCGAGGCCGAGTACGTGCCAGCGAGCGGAGACGCCGCGGAGGCGATCGTCACGCTCGCCGACGAGCGACAGGCCGAGCTGATCGTGGTCGGGTCCACGTCCGACCGCGGCTTCCTCGACCGCGTGCTCGCCGGGAGCGTCAGTCGAGACGTCTCGAAGCGGGCGCATTGCGACGTCCTGCTCGTTCACTAGAGGTCGTTTCCTCCGGCCGACTCGGCGGCATACCGGCTGGGTGAGCAGCGCGCCGCCTCTTCCCACCGAGCTCCAGGTGGAGGTGACCGGCAGCTGCAACCTCGCCTGCGCGATGTGTCTTGTCCGCTATCGACCGAAGCTCGGCCGCAGGAGCGGCTCGATGTGCTTCCACACCTTCCGCGAACTCGTCGACGCCTTGCCGGCGCTCGAGCAGGTGACGCTGCAGGGGCTCGGCGAGCCGCTCCTCGCGCCGGATCTCTTCCGGATGATCGAGTACGCGTCCGGGCGGGGGATCAGGATGGGATTCAACACGAACGGAACGTTCCTCACGGCCGAGCGGTCGGAGCGGCTCGTGCAGGCGGGGCTCGACTGGCTGCACGTCTCGCTCGACGGAGCGACGGCCGAGACCTACGAGGGCATCCGGGCCGGCTCGAGCTTCGCGCGAGTCTGCGCGCACATCGGGGCGCTCGTCCAGACGAGGAGCCGGCTGGACGCGGAGCGCCCACGCGTGCTGATCGTGTTCGTCGCGATGCGGCGCAACGTGCACGAGCTGCCGGCTCTCGTCCGGCTGGCGGCCGGCTGGGGCGTGGGCGTATGGGTGCAGAACCTCTCTCACTCCTTCAGCGACACGGATCCTTCCGGCGCGTATCGGGAGATCCGCGAGCTCGCCTCCAGGGAGGCGCTCTGGCAAGGGCCGGACGACGGCGCCGAGGCCACGTTCGACGAAGCGGCCACGCTGGCCGACGAGCTCGGCGTCGACCTGCGCCTGCCGAAGCTCGACGCGCCGCCGACGGCTCCTGCGGCGTCCGGGACACCCGCCTGCCACTGGCCGTTCGAGTCGGCCTACGTGACGCACGACGGCGCGGTGCAGCCGTGCTGCATGGTGATGGGCGCCGACCGCGCCGTGCTCGGCCGGCTCGACGACGACGAGTTCGCGACGATCTGGGCCGGCGAGGAGTACGCGCGCTTCCGCGAGGGCCTCCTCGGGGAGGCGGCGCCGCCGGACGTCTGCTGCGGCTGCTCGCTCTACCGCCGGATCTTCTGAGGCGACGGACGGGCCCGCCCGGTCTCTGGCGTCAGCGGCTCGCGGTGAACGCGATCACTGCGAGGGCCGCGCACACCGCGATCACGCCTGGGAGGCCGGTGAAGACGGCCGCGAGCGCGAGCAGGGGGACGGAGATGCCCATCGCGCCGAGCACCAGCTCGCGCTGGTGATCGCGCCGCGCCTTCAGCGAGCGCTCGCTCTCGTCCGCCCGCTCCGCCAGCCGACGCTCGATCCGCTCGACGAACGCGTCGATCACCGCCGGCTCCAGCTCCGCGCCGAGCTCCCTGCGCGCCTCGATCGTCGCCTGCAACTCGTCCCTCTGCACGACCTCGTCACTCATGCCTCGATTGTGCGGGCGGCCGGTCGCGGGTGCAAGAGAGGCGCGCTGCGAGGGTTCATCCACGGCAGACGAGCGAATCACGGCGCGAGGCGA
>JBBSIG010000197.1:0-5028 GCA_038232215.1 Gaiellales bacterium
CAGGCCGCCTTCGACAGCGCGCGTGCGTATGCCCTCGAGCGCCGTCAGTTCGGCAATCGCATCGCGAGCTTCCAGGCGATCCAGTGGAAGCTGGCCGACATGGCGACCGAGATCGACGCCGCGCGCCTGCTCGTCTACCGGGCCGCCTGGCGGAAGGATCGCGGGCTCACGCACAGCGAGGAGGGAGCGAAGGCGAAGCTGTTCGCCTCCGAGACGGCCCGCCGGCAGACCGCGGAGGCGATCCAGATCCTCGGCGGCTACGGCTACACGAAGGAGTTCCCCGTGGAGCGCTACTACCGCGACGCGAAGATCACGGAGATCTACGAGGGCACGAGCGAGATCCAGCGGCTCGTGATCGCCCGCTCGGTGCTCGGGCTCTCGACACGTCCGCTCGCCCAGGGCTGACGGCCGCTCGGCCCGGCCACGCGTATAGCGCGTCCGGAGCGCCCTCCTCGTTCCCGGCACCGTCGGTGAGCTCCACGGCGGCGAGTCCGTGCCGCTCGTAGAAGCGGCGCGCCCCGGTGTTTTGCTGGAAGACCCAGAGGCGGAAGCCGCATGGCCGCAGCTCCTTCACCTTCTGGAGCAGGACGCCCCCGACGCCGCGGCCGTGAGCGCCCGGGTCGACGTAGAGGTGATCGAGCATGTCGCCGGCGAGTGCAGCGAAGCCGAGGACCCGGGCGTCGCCATGCTCCGCGACCCAGACCTCGTCGTCGACGAGCACCCGCTCCGCGATCCACCTCCGCGTCTGGTCGTCCGAGTGGACGCGGGGCAGAGACGTCATGCCCTCGCGAGCCGCGAGGTAGAGGTCGGCCAGAAACTCGGCGTCGCAGGCTCCGGCGGCCCTGACTCTCACGACGCCTACTCTACGGTCGATGGCGCCCCGCAAGATCGACGAGCCCGTCCGCCTGACCCGGATCTACACGCGCGGCGGCGACGCGGGGGAGACGAGCCTCGGCGACGGGACGCGCGCCTCGAAGCTCGACGGGCGGATCGGCGCCTTCGGAACGGTCGACGAGCTCAACTCGCTCGTCGGGCTCGTGCTCGCCGGGGATCCCCCGGCAGGGATGCGCGACGTGCTGGAGCGGATCCAGAACGAGCTCTTCGACGTCGGGGCCGATCTCTCGGTCCCGCTCCCGGTCGAGGGGCGCCTGCGCGTCACCCAGGAGCAGATCGACGAGCTCGAGCGCCGCTGCGACGCGGCGAACGCCGACCTGCCCGAGCTGAAGAGCTTCGTGCTGCCCGGCGGCTCCGAGCTCGCCGCCCGCCTGCACGTGGCCCGGGCGGTCTGCCGCCGCGCCGAGCGCGAGGCGCTCGCCGCGAGCCGCGAGACGCCCCTGAGCCGGCTCGTGCTGGTGTACCTGAATCGTCTCTCCGACCTGCTCTTCATCCTCGCCCGCTCGGCGAACGCGGGTGGGAAGGAGCCGCTCTGGAAGCCGGGCGGCTCCGGCTAAGGGCCCGCGCCTACAATGCGTCGCGCGATGGCGACGACCGGGGACCCGCCCGCGCGGCCGGAGCTCGACGGGACGGCCGAGTGGCGGCGTGAGCTGTACGACGCGGAGCCCGAGCGCGAGGGCGAGCTCTTCTCGACCATCTCGGGGCTCGAGAACGAGCCGCTGTACACGCCCGACAACGTCGAGGTCGACGTCGAGCGCGACCTCGGCTACCCCGGGGTGTATCCGTTCACGCGCGGGGTGTATCCGTCGATGTACCGCGGCAAGCTGTGGACGATGCGGCAGTTCGCCGGCTTCGGCACCGCCGCCGAGACGAACGAGCGCTTCCGCTACCTGCTCGAGCACGGCCAGACCGGGCTCTCGACCGCCTTCGACATGCCGACGCTGATGGGCTACGACTCCGATCACGCCCGCTCGCTCGGGGAGGTTGGCCGCGAGGGAGTCGCGATCGACTCGCTCGACGACATGGAGACGCTCTTCGCGGGCATCCCGCTCGGGGAGGTCTCGACCTCGATGACGATCAACTCCCCGGCGGCGATGCTGCTCGCCTTCTACGTCTGCGTGGCCGAGCAGCAGGGTGTCCCGCGCGCCGAGCTCCGCGGGACGATCCAGACGGACATCCTCAAGGAGTACATCGCCCAGAAGGAGTGGATCTTCCCGCCCGAGCCTTCGATGCGGCTCGTGGTCGACATGATGGAGTACTGCTCGCAGGAGCTGCCGCGCTGGCACCCGATCTCGATCTCGGGCTACCACATCCGCGAGGCGGGCTCGAACGCGGTGCAGGAGCTCGCCTTCACGCTGGCGGACGGGTTCGCCTATGTGGAGGCGGCGCTCGAGCGGGGGCTCGACGTCGACGACTTCGCGCCCAGGCTGTCGTTCTTCTTCAACGCGCACCTCGACTTCTTCGAGGAGATCGCGAAGTATCGGGCGGCGCGCCGGATCTGGGCGCGTGAGCTGCGCGAGCGCTACGGCGCCCGCAACCCGCGCTCGTGGCTGATGCGCTTCCACACGCAGACGGCGGGCGTGTCGCTGACTGCGCAGCAGCCGGAGGTGAACATCGTCCGCACCGCGCTCGAGGCGCTCGCCGCGGTGCTCGGGGGCACACAGTCGTTGCACACGAACTCCTTCGACGAGGCGCTCGCGCTGCCGACCGAGAACGCGGTTCGGCTCGCCCTGCGCACCCAGCAGGTGATCGCGCACGAGACGGGCGTCGTCAACACGGCCGATCCGCTGGGAGGCTCCTGGTACGTCGAGGAGCTGACGAATCGCCTGGAGGCGGAGGCATACGACTACTTCGAGCGCATCCGCGCGCTCGGCGGCGTGATCCCCGCGATCAAGGAGAACTTCTTCCAGCGCGAGATCGCGGAGGCGTCGTTCCGCTACCAGTCGGAGGTGGAGGCGCGGCAGCGCATCGTGGTCGGCGTCAACCGGTACGAGCTGGAGGACGAGCCGGAGCTCGAGCTGCTGAAGATCGATCCCGCGCTCGAGGGAGAGCAGATCGAGCGCGTGCAGGCCGTGCGGGCGCGGCGCGACTCGGCGGCGGTCGAGGCGGCTCTCGCGCGGCTCAGGCAGGCCGCGAGCCGTGAGGACGACAACCTGATGCCGCCGATCGTCGAGGCGTCGCGCGCCTACGTGACGATGGGGGAGATGTGCGAGGCGCTACGGGAGATCTGGGGCGTCTGGCGCGAGACTCCCGTCTTCTGAGGGCTGGCGCCTGCCGCGCCGCCGCCGCGCCGCAGAAACCGTCACACATCTGTCACGCCTTCGCCCTTGACAAGTCACGGTGCCTGGCACCTGTGACGACGTGTGACGAAAGATCAACAGGCTGCCCGGTGCGGAATTGCTGCATTTCGCGGGTCCCATAGCGCGCGTCTCGTCGGTCTGTGGACGGTTCGCGACGGTGCCTGGCACCGCGGGGCGGTTGCCGGCACCGCGGGGCGGTTTGCCGCGGCCACCCGTCCGAGCGGCAGGGCTTCTCTAGACTCTGCGACCGTGGCGCGCAAGATCCGAGTCGTGATCGCCAAGCCGGGGCTCGACGGACACGACCGCGGTGCGAAGATCATCGCCCGCGCGCTCCGCGACGCCGGCATGGAGGTGATCTACACCGGCCTCCACCAGACGCCGGAGCAGATCGTCGAGACCGCGATCCAGGAGGACGCCGACGCGGTCGGCATCTCGATCCTCTCGGGCGCGCACATGACGCTCGTGCCGCGCATCCTCGACGGCCTGAAGGAAGCCGAGGTGGAGGACGTCCTCGTGGTGGTCGGCGGCACGATCCCCGCGGAGGACGCGCGCGAGCTGAAGGAGCTCGGCGTGGCCGAGATCTTCACCCCGGGCGCGCCGACGGGCGAGATCGTCGAGTTCCTGCGCAGCACGGTGGCGGTTCCGTAGCGTCGTCCGCAGACGACGGGGGCGCGCCTACCCGACCAGCTCGACGACCGCCGCCGCGAGCGCGTCCACGTCGCCGCGCTGCGCCTTCAGCGTGACCGGAGTCGGCTCGGTCCGGACGACGACCGCTTGCCCGGGATGGGCGCTCGCGAGCGCAGTCGGGACCGGCCGTCCGCGGAGCGCCGCGGTCCGGACGAGCGCGGTCGCCGGCACGCTGACGGTGACCGTGCGCTCGAGCTTCGTCAGAGGAGGCCCCGCCGGTAGCACTCGCAGCACCGACACGCTGAGCTCCAGGCGGACGTCGGTCGCCCCCACCACGGAGCCGCGGAGAGAGAGCGTGACCTGCCTGCCCGGAGGCGCCGAGAAGAGCAGCTGCGGCGCCGACTGGAGGGTCCGATAGGGGTCGACGGCCGCACCGTCGCCGGGGTGCAGCTCGAAGTGCAGGTGTGGCGAGAGGCCGTCCGCGTCACCGGAATCGCCGACGAAGCCGACCAGCTGCCCCGCGCGTACGCGTGCGCCGTCCTTCAGCCCGGGCGCGTAGGCCGTCCCGGCGACGCACTTGCCGCGGTTGTCGTTTCCGGGCCCGAGGTCGTTGTTGAGGTGGACGTAGAGGTAGGTCGTCCCGCTGTCGCCGTGCAGGTAGAGCATGCAGCCGGCCGCCGCCGACGTCGTCCAGAAGGTCACCTTTCCGCCCTCGGCCGCGACGGCGTGCGCTCGCCGGGCGGCGACGATGTCGATCCCCTGGTGGCGGCCGCCGCCGCGCGCGTCCCCGAAATCGTCCGAGTACCGAGCCGAGCCCACGACCGGGAACACGATCGCCGGCAGGGCGGCCGCCTTCTTCGGCGGTGCGGCGGACGCTCCGGCCGCGAGGCCGAGAACGGGCAGGAAGAGGAGGAGGAAGACCCCTCGGGCTGTCGTCCGGTGGCGTGTCATGAGCTCCGGTTCGCGCTCGAAGGGCGGCACCCTAACAGCTCGACCGAGCTGCGCCAGCGGCCCGCAGGCAGCCATTAGAGTCCGCGGCGTGAAGATCGCCGTCTGCGTGAAGCAGGTTCCCGAGGGCGCGAGCAAGCGCATCGACCCCGGGTCGAAGCGGCTCGATCGCTCGGGGGAGGGGGCGCTCAACCCGTTCGATGCGAACGCGGTCGAGGAGGCTCTCAGGATCAGGGACGCGGGCGGCGAGGGAGAGGTC
>JBBSIG010000198.1:0-5026 GCA_038232215.1 Gaiellales bacterium
GCGAGGCGTCGAACTCCTCGCCCGCAGCGGTGGTGGCGTCGCACAGAGACGGCGAGCGCACCCAGAGCCACACGCAGGCCGCACCTTCCTTGTCGGGGTCGAGACCACGCTCGCCCCAGCTCCCCCAACCCCATGACCACACGGTCGCGACGCGCGTCTCGGCCGCGACCTGCCGGGCGGCGAGCGCCTGCCACTTGACGACGCGATACCACGCCGCCGCGGGCTGCAACCCCTCGCGCCCGCCCGTGCCGCTGTTCGTCTGGAAGCCGAGCATGACCCCGAGACGCGCGATCGGGACCCCGATCGACGTGAAGTCGGCGATGCCCCGCCGCAGCGCGACTCGAAGCGCTCGACTACCGGCGATCGGTCCCTGCCGGTAGATGCGCGGCGCCGGGAGATAGACCTCGCGCACGATGTCCGAGACCTCGGCCACCTGCTTCCACCACTCTCCGGCCTCTCCCTCGGTGTACGGCTTGCTGTTCACGAGCAGGAAGGGGCGGGCTCCGCGCTCCGCCAGCGTCCGCAGATAGAGGAGCACGTTCGCGCGGTACCGCGCGGTCGTCGCCGACCAGGGCGTGGTGAGGCTTGCGCCGAAGAGCTCGTTCTCCGCGATCAACGGCGTTGCGCACGCCGAGGACGCGGCGGCATAGTCGAAGAACTTGTTGGCTCTCGCCTGGATCACGGCGGGATCGGCGGGTGCGCTAGGCGTGCCGACTCGATTCTTCAGATACATGTCCCAGTAGATCGTCTGCGCGCCCGCCTGCCGGAGCCGAGGCGGATAGATCATGTTGGCGGCTGCCGCGATCACGCCGGGTCGCGCGAACGTCTCCCAGAACGGCACCGAGCCGTCGGCGAAGTCGATCCAGCTCGTCGTGGTGCTCGGCAACCCGCACTGCCCCGGTACGGGGAGTGCGGCCGCCGCCGGCGAAGGCCGCAGGACCAGCGCCGTGCAGGCGCAGAGAATCAGCGCGAGTCGTTTCACGAGCCAGTCAGGTGTAGCAGACGCCTCGGGACGCGGCCGCGCGTGTTAACGAATCCAAAACACGCGGAGCCTCGCAAGCCTGCCGGGGGGCGGGCTCTGGGCGGCCCGCCCCCCGGAACGTCCGCGCGGCTCAGCCGATCCGCTCGACCGTGATCGTCGCGACCGGGTCGGTCCAGCCGTGGATCGCGGGGTCGAGGTCCGAGCCGCCGGCGATGCCGGCGTGATGGTGGATCACTCCGCCCTCGGCCAGGGCGAGGTTGCTGACTCCCGTGCCCGAGTCGGCTGAGCTCACGCCGCCGAGCGGCTGGCAGGGCGGCACGATGTCGGCGAAGTCCTCGGTGTCGATCTCCGTGCCGGCGTCGTAGCCGGCCGTGCCGACGGTCACGCTCTCTCCGACGTCGCCGGGTAGGCGAAGCGCGTCGAGGCCGGTGAAGCCGTCGTTCGTGCAGATCAACATCGAGACCCAGGACAGGTACTTGGCGCCCTTCGCCGACTCGAGCGTGAACGTCTGGCTGCTCGCGAAGCCGGTGGCCGCCGTGCGCCCCGCCGGGACGATCGGCGCGGGCATCGAGGCGCCGTCGGCGACGACCGCCCAGTCGTAGACGTGCTTGCTCGCCTGCAGGAGCGAGATCATCGGTGTCACGTTGCCGTTCTCGGCGATTTCCTTGAGCTCGAAGCTCGCGGCCGCCCCGACCTCGAACAGGTCGAGAGGTCGGCGATGGGTCGCCACGACGGGCGGCGTGAACGGCTGTCCGCCGGTGAGGTTCGTGATCGTCACCTCGTAGCGGGCGACCGGCGGGTCGGCCGACGCCACGGAAGCCGCGACCAGGGCGGCGGTGGCGAGCCCCGCCAGCGCGATTGCGAAGACGCGTCGTCGCATGAGCGTTCCTTTCTTCAGGGGACGCCCCACATACTCCCTCGAAAAGGTTGCGTGGAGCCTACGCCGGGCTTACGAGAGTCTTAAGGGCCACACGCCGCCGGAGACGCCCGGCGGCGTGTGGCCCGAGGGGGCCGAGCCGTCGAGCGAGAGCGACTACTCGGGAGCGTCGACCTCCGGGATCTCCTCCGCGTCGCCCGCCTCGAGCGGCGGTCCCTCGCCGTTCGTCTCCGGCGTGCCGCCGAAGTCGAAGCCGAGGGCGTTCAGATCGAGCCCGTCGCCGCCGTCGCTGCCGATCTCCTCGAGGGCGGCGAGCAGCTGCTCCTCGGTCGCCGGCCTCGTGTACGCACCGACCGGAACCTTCTCGGAGGGTCCGATCTCGATCGTGCGGTAGCG
Organism: Gaiellales bacterium; assembly: GCA_038232215.1. Lineage (GTDB taxonomy): Bacteria > Actinomycetota > Thermoleophilia > Gaiellales > Gaiellaceae > JBBSIG01. The sequence continues at coordinate 2,256 of JBBSIG010000198.1, forward strand.
CTTGAGACCGGTCGCGGCCGGGATCAGCTTGCCGATGATCACGTTCTCCTTGAGGCCGAGCAGCCGGTCGACCTTGCCCTCGATCGACGCGTCGGTCAGGACCTTCGTCGTCTCCTGGAAGGAGGCGGCCGAGAGGAACGACTCGGTCGCGAGCGAGGCCTTCGTGATGCCGAGGATGAGCGGCTCGAAGGTGGCCGGCTCGCCCTTCGCCTTCCGAACCCGGGCGTTCTCGTGCTCGAACGCGATCTTGTCGACGAGCTGGCCCGGCAGCAGGTCCGTCTCCCCAGCGTTCTCGACGCGCACCTTCTTCAGCATCTGCCGGACGATCAGCTCGATGTGCTTGTCGTGGATGTCGACCCCCTGGGACTTGTAGACCTTCTGCACCTCGCCGACGAGATACAGCTCGGTCGCCGTCGAGCCCTTGAGGGCGAGCAGCTCCGCCGGGGCCCGAGAGCCCTCGTGCAGGGCATCCCCCGGCTCCACGACCTGACCCTTCGTGACGAGCAGCCGGGTCCTGCGCGGGAGCTGGTACTCCTTCTCGGGCAGCGGCTCGCCCTGCTCGTCGACGCCGTCGGGGAAGATCGTGACCTTGGGCCCCCGGTCGGTGTCCTCCACGTCGACGCGACCGCCGAGCTCGGCCAGGCGGGCAGCGCCCTTCGGGTTGCGCGCCTCGAAGATCTCGACGACGCGCGGGAGACCGTGCGTGATGTCGGCGCCGGCCACACCGCCCGTGTGGAACGTCCGCATGGTGAGCTGGGTCCCGGGCTCGCCGATCGACTGGGCGGCGATGATCCCGACCGCGTCGCCGATCTCGGACATCTCCCCGGTCGCGAGGAAGATGCCGTAGCACGCCTGACAGACGCCCGTCTCGGCCTTGCACTTGAGTACCGAGCGGACGGGCAGTGTCGCGCCGTCCGCATCCGCGCCGAGCCCCTCCACGATCTCGCGCAGGCGCGGGAAGGTGATCGTCTCGTTCTTGTCGCCGACCTTGGTCTTCCCCGGCTTCCCACTGGAGAGCGGCTTGTAGACGTCCTCCGCGAGCAGCCGTCCGTAGAGGCTCTTGTTGAGCCCTTCCGGGACACGGATCGGAAGGTCGACGTGGTCGTCCGCCCCGCAGTCGTACTCGCGAATGATCACGTCCTGCGAGACGTCCACGAGGCGGCGGGTGAGGTAGCCGGAGTCGGCCGTGCGCAGCGCGGTGTCCGCGAGGCCCTTGCGGGCGCCGTGGGTCGAGATGAAGTACTCGAGCACCGAGAGGCCCTCCATGAAGTTGGCCTTGATCGGCCGCTCGATGATCTCGCCCTTCGGGTTCGCCATCAGACCGCGCATCCCGGCGAGCTGGCGGATCTGCTTCATGGAGCCACGCGCGCCCGAGTTGGCCATCATGAAGATCGGGTTGAGCTCGTGGAGCGTCTGCTCCATCGCGTCGGCGACGGTGTCGGTCGCCTCCGTCCAGATGTTCACGATCGACTCGTGCCGCTCGTCCTCGGTGATGAGACCGCGCTCGTACTGCGCCTCGAGGCCCTCCACCTGACGCTCGTAGCCCTCGAGGATCTTCTCCTTCTCGGGCGGAACGACGATGTCGTTCTTCGAGACCGTGATCCCGGCCTGCGTGGCGTAGGTGAAGCCGAGGCTCTTGATCGTGTCGAGCACCGCCCCGATCGCGTGCGCGCCGTAGCGGTCGACGAGCTCCGTGATGAAGGAGTCGAGCTCCCGCTTCGAGAGCGTCTGGTTGATGAAGGCGTGCAGGTTCACCTCGCCGCCGGCGACCGACTCGGCGAGCGAGCGCTCGACCTCCGTGTTGAAGATGACCCGGCCCGGAGTCGTCAGCAGGACCTCGCCGTCCCAGCGGTACTCGATCGGCTGCTGGAGCCCGATCTGCTTCGCCTCGAGCGCGAACTCGACTTCCTCCTCGCTGGCGTACCGCCGCGGCCTGGGCTCGAGCTGCTCGCTCTTCGCCGAGTCGAGGTCGTCCGCACAGTAGGTGAGGTAGTAGGCGCCGAGCACCATGTCCTTCGTCGGCGTCGACAGCGGGCGGCCGTGGGCGGGCGAGAGGATGTTGTTCGACGACAGCATCAGGATGCGCGCCTCCGCCTGGGCCTCCGCCGACAGCGGCAGGTGGACGGCCATCTGGTCGCCGTCGAAGTCGGCGTTGAAGGCGTGGCAGACGAGCGGGTGCACCTGGATCGCCTTGCCCTCGACGAGCACGGGCTCGAACGCCTGGATGCCGAGCCGGTGCAGCGTCGGCGCGCGGTTCAGGAGCACCGGATGCTCGGCGATGACCTCCTCGAGCACGTCCCAGACCTCCTCGGTCATCGAGTCGACGTACTTCTTCGCCGCCTTGATGTTCTGGACCGACTTGCGCTCGACGAGCCGGCTCATGATGAACGGCTTGAAGAGCTCGAGCGCCATCAACTTCGGCAGCCCGCACTGGTGGAGCTTGAGGTACGGCCCGGCGACGATCACGGAGCGGCCCGAGTAGTCGACGCGCTTGCCAAGCAGGTTCTGGCGGAAGCGCCCCTGCTTGCCCTTGAGCATGTCGCTGCTCGACTTGAGCGGGCGGTTGCCCGGCCCGGTGACGGGCCGGCCGCGGCGGCCGTTGTCAAACAGGGCGTCGACGGCCTCCTGCAGCATCCGCTTCTCGTTGTTGACGATGATCTCCGGTGCGCCCAGGTCCAGCAGCCGCTTGAGGCGGTTGTTGCGGTTGATCACGCGCCGGTAGAGGTCGTTGAGGTCCGAGGTGGCGAAGCGGCCACCGTCGAGCTGCACCA
>JBBSIG010000199.1:0-5005 GCA_038232215.1 Gaiellales bacterium
GGGTGAGCCTGCGTCGCCTCCGAGCGCGTGCTCCAGCCGCCGCGTGGCCACGCCGATCTCGTCGAGGTACTCGGGCGTCGCCACGCGCAGCGACCGGCCGACGAGCGCCTCGAGCGCGAGCGCCGCGGCCTCCGCCTCCTCGATGCCGTCTGGATTCTCCGTCAAGCGCAGCGTGACGAGCCGGCCGCGCAGCTCCTCGAGCTCCCCGCCACCCGAGCTCTCCTCAGCGAGCTCGCAGAGCGCGGCGATCGAGACGGCGTCGCGAACGAGCTGGCGGCTCTCGATCGGACGCCCCTCCGAGTCCAGCGCGAGCCACGTTCGAGGTTCCCGATCGAACGCACAGAGATAGACGCGGTGCCCGGACTGCGGCTCCGTCGGGATGATCCCGGCGATCGTCTCCCCCGTGTCCACGAGCCCTGCGGCGACAACCGCGATCCGCTCGAGCTCGTCGCTCAGGGCCATCGGGGCGAGCATAGACTTGCGTTGCCGTGGTCGAGGCCCTCCCCACGCGCAACCGGCACGCCCGCGAGCTGTTCGCCCCTCTGGGCAGCACGTACGACAGCTCTGCGCGCCTGCTCTCGCTCGGACAGGACCCGCGCTGGCGCCGTTTCCTCGCCTCGCGGGTCCCACTCGAGCCGGGCGAGACGGCGCTCGACGTGGCCACCGGCACCGCGGCCGTCGCGATCGAGCTCGCGCGTCGCACCGGCTGCTCCGTCGTGGGTGTCGATCAAAGCGCCGAGATGCTGGCCGAGGGAGAACGGCGCGTCGCAGCCGCCCGCCTCGAGGGGCGCGTCCGGCTCGTCGAGGCTCGGGCCGAGGAGCTGCCGTTCGAGGACGGGTCGTTCGACGCGCTGACGTTCACCTATCTCCTCCGCTACGTCGAGGATCCGCGGGCGACGATGGCGGAGCTCGCACGCGTCGTCCGCCCCGGCGGCACGATCGCCATGCTCGAGTTCGGCGTTCCCGACGGCCTTTGGCGAGCGCTCTGGGAGCTGTACGTGAGAGTCGCGCTGCCGGTGCTGGGACGAGCGCTCTCACCAGCCTGGTACGAGGTCGGCCGCTTTCTCGGACCGAGCATCCGCGGCTTCTGGAGTACCAACTCGTTCGAGCGCCTGCTGGAGCTCTGGCGCTCCGCGGGCATCGAGGACGTTCGCGCTCGCCGGCTCAGCCTCGGTGGTGGAGTCGTGGTCTGGGGCGCTCGCCGCTGACGAAGCCCGCCTTCTACGCACTCACGGGCGGGGGATGGCGCGATTACGTGACGCTCCTGCACCCGCCCTACACGCTCTGGCACCTCGCGTACGTCGTCGTCGGCGCGGCGCTCGCGCCGAATGTCGAGCCCTGGCTGCTCGTCGCGACGCTCGCCGCCTTCCTGCTCGCGATGGGGGTGGGCGCGCACGCGCTCGACGAGCTGAACGGTCGCCCGCTCGGAACGCAGATCGCGAGCACGACCCTCGTCGCCTCGGCCGCCGTCGCGATCGGCGGAGCGGTCGTGATCGGACTCGCCGCCGCCCTCGCGACGACGCTCTGGCTCCTCCCGTTCGTCGGTCTCGGCGTGTTCGTCGTCCTCGCGTACAACCTGGAGCTGCTCGGCGGCAGGCTGCACTCGGATCTGTGGTTCGCCCTCGCGTGGGGTTCCTTTCCCGTCCTGACCTCGTACCTCGCTCAGGCCGAGAGGCTGCGCGGCGAGGCCATCGCGGCCGCGCTGTTCGCCGCGCTTCTCAGCCTCGCGCAGCGTCGACTGTCGACGCCCGTCCGCGCCGTGCGGCGCAGGACGGTCGCCGTCTCCGGAACGATGCGGCTTCGCGACGGTCGAGAGGAGCCGCTCACCGCGGAGACGCTCATCGCGGGTCCCGAGGCAGCGCTGCGGGCGCTCACCGCCTCCGTTGTCGCGCTCGCGATCGCGCTTCTCCTCCTGCACCTCGACTGACCTACGATGCTCGCTCGATGACGCTGACGCTCGTCTTTCAGGGGTTGGTGGCCGCGGCCCTCGTCGTGGTCGCCTGCCTGCTCGCAGCGTCCATCGCCGCGCGCATCTCGAGAGCAGCGCTCGCCGTCGTCTCGACCCTGCTCGCGGCTCTTGCTCTCCTCGGCTGGGTCGTCTTCGCCTTTCGGCCCTCGGGTGAGCTCGCTCTCGCCGCCGCTGCGTTGTCGGCGTGCGCCGTGCTCGCCGCAGGCGGGATCCCACTGCGGCGCTCTCTGGCGCGGGCGCGCCGAATCGAGGACGAGCTGACGACGGTCGAGGCCCGCTTGCGACACGTGATCGACGAGGAGGCGAGGGCGCGGGCGGGCGAGCTCGAGCGGACGCTTGCACGCGCCCGAGCCGACTCGGTCTCGCTGCTCGCCGAGGAGGAGCGGCAGATCGCCGAGGTCCGGAGACGGGAGTTCGCCGAGAGCGAGCGCGAGACGAGCGCGAGCCTCACGCAGGCCTTCACCGAGCACCAGCGGCGCGTGGAGCAGCGGCTAGCCGACTGGGCGGTCGATCTCGATCGCGCGCAGCACACGCTCACGACCCAGCTTTCGCGACTCCGTGAGCAGCAGCGGCAACTGCTCGCCGAGGCCGAGGCACGGATCGCGTCGAACGCCGAGCGGCTCGAGGCGGAGAGCGAGCAGCAGCGAAACGCTCTCGGCCGCCTGCGCGACGAGCTCGAGCGGATCGCCAAGGACTCGACCGCGGCGTCCGCCGCCGAGCTCGAGGCACACGCGGGGGAGCGCAGGCGCGCGCTGCACGAGGTGAGCGAGCGGCTGCGGCGACGAGAGCGCGAGCTGCTCGAGCGCATCGAGCGCGAGGAGGCCGAGGCGGCGGCCCGCATTCGAGCGAGCTTCGCCGATGTCGAGCGCCGGCAGACCGAGCAGCTCCAGCGGGTCGTCGCCCGCGCCTCCTCGAGTTACTCCGAGGCCGCGGCCCAGTCCTTTGCGAGCACGATCAAGACAGCCCGTGAGAACGCCGCGCAGCGCCTGGCGCGAGAGCTCGAGCGCTCGGTGCAGTCGTTCGCGAGGGAGGCGGAGTCGGTGCTCGCCGAGCGAATGGCGCACGTCGGCGATGCGGGCGCGCAGCGGCTCGAGAAGCGGCTGAATCAGATCGCGGCCGGGCTCGAGCGGCAGCGGGACGAAGCCGTCGCAGAGCTCGAGCGCCGCCTCGCCGACACGGAGACCGAGTTCAGGCGCCGGCTGGAGAGCGTGGTCGCCGAGGGCGAGGTCGAGCGCGGCATCCTCGACGCCCGCCTGCAGGACCTCGCGAGGAGGGTGGACGAGACGGCAGCGCAGGCGCAGCCACGACTCGCCCGCTAGCCGGTCACGAAAGGGCCAACTTCCGACGGCAGGGATCGTCTATGGAAGGACGAACGAGGCAAAAATGTCCGAGTTGACCGAAATTGCGGAGATCCACGACAGCGAGCGCTCGAAGGTCGAGAGTTGGCGCTTGCACGTGCTGATCGAAGCCGGCTACCCGCTCCCCCTGGCCGAGCGGCTTGCGGGGAGCGACGCGGACCTGCACCGCGCGGTCGAGCTCGTGACGGCCGGCTGCGGCCACACGACCGCTGCCGAGATTCTGCTCTAGCCGGTCGATCGAAATCCCGATAGGCGCCGAGCGACGCTCGGAGCGTGCGCCCGACCCTGTTAGGTGCCCCGCGCGGCGGGTCTGCGGTTGGACGGGCGGTGCGACGGGTAAGAGGCTCGAGCCGGGCGCGCATCCCCCCGGATTAGTATGGGTGCCGCATTCCTGCTAATCGGCGCGCCCGGCTCACTCCTTCAAGATGCCGGTGGGCGCCGTAACTTGCGCCGCGCCGGCGAGAGAAACGTTCGGAGTGCATGTGGATCGGAGAGAGAGGGGCATGGCTTCGCCCGAAGCTGACAGCGAGCGAGATCGGCTTTTCGAGCTCCTCTACCGGCGCCACGCACGCGACGTCTACGGATTCTCGCTCGGTCTCGTCCGCAGCAGCGAGGAGGCAGAGGACGTGACTCAGACGGCGTTTCTCAACGCGTTTCGAGCACTCGAGGACGGCACGCGGCCGGAGCGGCCTCGCGCCTGGCTGCTCAGCATCGCCCGAAACGTCTGCCGCGGGCGGTTCCGCTCGCAGTCACGCCGGCCACGCGAGGTCGCCCTCGACGGTGAGGTGACCCCGGTGGCTTCGGGCGGCGAGAACCCGACGCTCGGAGAGATCGGATCCGCGCTTCGCCAGCTCAGCCCGAACCAGCGCGCCGCCCTCCTCCTGCGTGAGCTCGAAGGCCTCTCATACACGGAGCTGCAGGCACGGCTCGGTCTCTCACGGTCAGCCGTCGAGGGGCTTCTGTTTCGCGCTCGCTCGACGCTTCGCGAGCAGCTTCAGCTCGCTGAGCAGCCGCTCTCCTGCGGCGAGGCTGGGACGCTGGTCGAGCGACAGCTCGACGGCCGGCTCGCCGAGGGTGAGCGAGCGGGGCTACGGGCGCACCTGCGCACCTGCCCGGAGTGCGCGGGCGCCGCGCGCAGCGCGCGGGCGCGGCGAGGTCGCCGGCTCGGCGCCCTCGCGTTCGTCCCGTTTCCGCTGGCGCCCGTGCAGCGCGCGCTGCACGGGGCTCGCGACTGGCTCGCTTGCTCGAGCGCGACGGCCAAGGTGGCGACCGGAGCCGTAGGCGTCGCCATGCTCGGCGGCGGGACTGCGTCGCTCTACACCGACGCGACGCATCGCGTACCCCACTCGCCCGCCGCCGCCCCCACGCTGCCGGCGACCGAGCGCCGGGCTCCCTCGAGGGAGCCGGTCTCGGTGGAGCGGCTCGCCGAGCGGGAGATACCCGCACGCCCCCTGACTTTTTCGACTCGCGGAGCCGGTAGTCCGCGCGGCGGTGCTCCGAGATTCCAGGTGCAGAGAGCCCTCCGCGTCAACCGTGTCGCGGCCGGTAGCGAGCGGCCGGGGGTCGTCGAGGTGCAGGCGAGCTCCCGCCCCGAGCTGCGGCAGCCTCCCGCCCGGGTGGCGTCGGAGATTGCGCCTTTGCCGCGAGCCGTGCCCGCCTCCCCACCGCCCGAGGCGAC
>JBBSIG010000200.1:0-4998 GCA_038232215.1 Gaiellales bacterium
ACGTCGTGCTGCGCGGCTCTGCGCGGATCAAGGTCGAGGACGAGATCGTCGAGCTGGCCGAGTGGGACGCGATCCGATTCGACAAGGACACGATGCGGGCGGTCGAGGCGGGGCCCGACGGCGTGGAGTACCTCGCCTTCGGCGCCGGCACCGACCCCCGCGACCACGAGGTCGTCCAGGGCTGGTGGGGCGACGAGAGCTGAGGCCGCCCAGGGGCGTTCCTGAGCGGTCAGGGTGGTACGCAACGTCCCAGGGGTGACCGTGTCGAGGCCGAGGAAGCAGCCCGCGTAGCCCCCGTAGAAGCTGACTCACAAGCAGGGGAGTCATCTCGAGCTGACCCCCGGCGTTCTCCGAATGGAATCGCTTCGCCGCCCGCCTCCGGCCCCAGGAGTCACCGCGCGTCGCGGACCCGGGTCGAATCCTGGAAGTCTGTAGTAGGTTCAATCGTTGTAGCTACTATCAGAAAGACATCCAGGACGTAAGGAGCGTGAACGCGTGAGCAGTCTCTTGCTCGTACCCCTCGACGACATCGTCGTCTTCCCCAACATGAACGTCACCCTGACCATCGAGGTCGGCGACGAGGAGCGGGTCCTGCTCGTGCCGCGGCACGACAGCGCCTTCGCCAAGGTCGGCACCGTCGCCGAGGTCAGCGACCGCGTCCGCCTGCCGGGCGGTGCCCGCGCAGTGGCGCTGAACGGCCTCCACCGCGGAGTCGCGGGCGCGGCCCACACCGATCCGCGCGGCAACCTGCGGGTCGAGGTCGGCGAGCAACCAGACGAGGAACCGGCCGGCATTCGCGTCCGCGAGCTCGAGCGCGAGTACCGGGCGACGGTCGAGGAGATCCTCGAGCTTCGAGGCGACGACGGGCGGATCGCGTCCTTCGTCCGCTCGATCACGGAGACGGGCACGCTCGCCGATACCTGCGCCTACGCGCCCGAGATCACGTTCGAGCAGAAGGTGGAGCTGCTCGAGGCCGTCGACGTCTTCGAGCGGCTCGAGCTCGCCCTGCGCCTCCAGCGTGAGCGTCTGGCCGAGCTGCAGGTGCGCCAGCGCATCCGCGACGACGTGGAGTCGGGCGCTCAGAAGCAGCAGCGCGAGTACATCCTGCGCAAGCAGATGGAGTCGATCCGCAAGGAGCTCGGCGAGGACGACGCCACCGTCAGCGAGGACTACCGCGCGAAGATCGCCGAGGCGCAGATGCCCGAGGCGATCCGCGAGCAGGCCGAGCGGGAGCTCTCCCGGCTCGAGCGGATGGGCGACTCCTCGGGCGAGTCGTCGATGATCCGCGCCTACCTCGACTGGCTGCTCGCCGTGCCGTGGGCCACGCGCTCCGAGGAGCGTCTCGACCCGGTGCACGCGCGCGAGGTGCTCGACGCCGACCACGCGGGCCTCGAGGACGTCAAGGAGCGCATCGTCGAGTACCTGGCCGTGCGCAAGCTGCGCCAGGAGCGCGGCATCGCAGAGGACAAGCGCTCGGGCGCCATCCTCACCCTGATCGGGCCCCCCGGAACCGGCAAGACCTCGATCGGCGAGTCGATCGCACGCGCGCTCGGCCGCGAGTTCGTCCGCATGTCCCTCGGCGGAGTCCGCGACGAGGCCGAGATCCGCGGCCATCGCCGGACCTACATCGGCGCGCTCCCGGGCCGCCTCGTTCGGGCCCTCCGCGACGCCGGGACGATGAACCCGGTAATCATGCTCGACGAGGTCGACAAAGTCGGGGCCGACTGGCGCGGCGATCCGTCGTCGGCGCTGCTCGAGGTGCTCGACCCGGCGCAGAACCACTCGTTCCGCGACCACTACCTCGACGTCGAGCTCGACCTCTCGGAGGTCGTCTTCATCGCGACGGCGAACGTCGCCGAGACGATCCCCGGGCCGCTGCTCGACCGCATGGAGGTGATCCGCTTCGACGGGTACACGATCGACGAGAAGGTGGCGATCGCCCGCGGCTACCTCTGGCCGCGGCAGCGTGAGCGAAACGGCCTGCTCGAAGACGAGGTCGCTATCGCTGACCCCATCTCCGAGCTGGTGATCTCGGAGTACACGCGCGAAGCCGGGGTTCGGCAGCTCGAGCGGGAGCTGGCGACGATTCTCCGGAAGGCGGCGACGAAGATCGCCGCGGCCGAGGTCGAGCCGCCGCTCGAGCTGGACATCCCCTTCGTCCGCGACGCGCTCGGACGGCAGCGCTTCTTCCAGGAGGTGGCCGAGCGGACCGCCGTCCCCGGCGTCGCGACCGGGCTCGCCGTCACGGGCACGGGCGGGGACGTGCTCTTCGTCGAGGCGACGACCATGCGCGGCTCGGACGGGCTCGTCCTGACGGGACAGCTGGGCGACGTGATGAAGGAGTCCGCGCGCATCGCGCTCTCCTACGTCCGCGCGCACGCGCACGAGCTCGAGCTGGAGGAGGAGCAGTTCGACGACCGCTCCTTCCACGTGCACGTCCCGGCCGGGGCGATTCCGAAGGACGGCCCGAGCGCCGGGATCACGATGACGACGGCGATCGCCTCGCTCCTCACGGGACGCCCGGTGCGCCACACGGTCGGCATGACCGGCGAGGTGACGCTGCAGGGCCGGGTGCTGCCGATCGGCGGGCTCAAGCAGAAGGTGCTGGCCGCGCACGCGGCCGGGCTCACCGACGTCATCCTGCCCGAGCGGAACCGGCCCGATCTCGACGACGTGCCGGCCGACGTGCGGGAGGAGATGACCTTCCACCCGGTCATGAGCATCGCGGAGGTGCTGGAGCTCGCGCTCGAGCCCGCCCGCGTCGCCGAGGCACGGGCCGCCTGAGCCATGCGCTGCCGCAAATGCGAGCCGGTGCCCGAGGAGGTCCGCGCCGCGGCGGACCTCCTCGAGCGGAGGTGGCTGCTCTCGATCCTCTACGCGTCGTACACGGGGGCGGTGCGCTTCAACGAGTTCCGGCAGGCGGTCGGGCCGATCCCCCCGCGGACGCTCGCCGCTCGCCTGAGCGAGCTGGCCGAGGCGGGGGTGCTGCGCCGGGAGGTGCTCGACGCCCACCCGCCCCGGGTCGAGTACCGGCTGACCGAGCGCGGCAGGGGTCTCGAGGCGCTCGTCGAGGGCCTCCTGCGCTGGTCGCGCCAGCCGGAAGCGCCGTAGCGCGCTCAAGGCTCCCTCCTCGGGGCCCGATAGAAGCTCCGTGGAGACCGTTCGGCTACCGGATTCCGTCGAGCTCCGTCCGCGACTCGGGTCGCTGCTCGTCCGCAAGGGCCTGCTGACTCCCGATCAGCTCGAGCAGGCGCTCGAGGAGAAGGCCGAGCACCCCGGCCGGCTGGGAGAGATCTTCCTCGAGCACGGCTGGGTCTCCGAGGAGGCCCTCGCCCGCACCCTCGCCGACCAGCACGGCCTGCAGTTCCTCGACCTCACGGCCTCCCCGCCCGAGTCCACGGTCCTGCGGCTGCTACCCGAGCAGTTCGCCCGCCGGCTCTGCGCGATCCCCGTGATGCTGCTCGGAGACGAGACGGTGCTCGTCGCGGTCGCCGACCCGACGGACGTCGTCGTCTCGGACGACCTGCACATGGCGCTCGGGATGAACGTCCGCCTCGCGATCAGCGAGGGCTCGCAGATCATGAAGGTGATCGACGGCACGTACGGCTCCGCACGCCACGCCGGCTCCTCGGGCGAGCAGGTGGCGATCCGCCGCACCGAGGCCATCGACCAGGCCTCGACGGCCGACGACACCGCCCCCGCCATCGAGGCGATCAACGGCCTGCTGCGACGAGCGATCGCTGAGGGCGCCTCCGACCTGCACTTCGAGCCCCAGGCGCGAGGCCTGGTCGCACGCGCGCGCATCGACGGCGTCATGCGGGAGATCGACCTCGTCCCGAGCGAGCTGAAACCGGCCGTCGTGAGCCGACTGAAGGTGATGGGCGGCCTCGACATCGCCGAGCGGCGGGCGCCGCAGGACGGGCGCGTACCGATCACGCTCGCCGGCCGGCCGATGGATCTCCGCATGGCCGTTCTCCCGACGCCCTACGGCGAGCAGGTCGTGCTCCGCATCCTCGACCTCGGCGCGGGCTCCGACTCGCGCGACCTCGGCGGGCTGGGCATGGCCGACGACACCCTCGCCGCGTTCAAGGAGATGCTCGCCCGGCCGTACGGCTGCATCGTCGTCTGCGGCCCCACGGGCAGCGGGAAGACGACGACCCTCTACGGCGCGCTCGACGTCCTGAACGACCGCGAGCGCGTCCTCATGACGATCGAGGACCCGATCGAGTCGCGGATCGCCGGCATCAACCAGATCGAGGTAAACGTGCGGGCGGGCCTGACGTTCGAGCGAGGCCTGCGCACGATCCTGCGCAGCGATCCAGACGTGCTGCTCGTGGGAGAGGTGCGCGACGCGGAGACCGCCGTGATCGCGATCCAGGCGGCGCTCACGGGTCACCTCGTCCTGACGACCCTGCACGCGCAGGACACGGCGAGCTCGATCGCACGACTGAAGGACATCGGTATCTCGAGCTCGCTGCTCGCGACCTCCGTGAACTGCGTGATCGCGCAACGCCTCGCGCGCAGGCTCTGTCAGGACTGTCGGGAGCCCTACGAGCTTCCGCGCGACGCGATCGCGGGCGAGGGAGGCTCCCGCGGGCACGGCGAGGCGCTCGCCGGCACGGGGCCCCTCGTCCTCTACCGGGCCCGCGGGTGCGCGAGCTGCGCCCGCACGGGCTACGACGGGCGGGTCGGTCTCTACGAGCTGCTCCAGCTCACGGGAGCGATCCGTCGTCTTCTGGACGCCTCCACGGACGAGATCTACGCCGCGGCGACGCAGAGCGGCATGCGAACCCTGTACCAGGACGGGCTGCGGCTGGCCCTCGAGGGCGTGACCTCGCTGGAGGAGGTCCAACGCGTGACGGCCGAGTGGATCGCATAGAGGCGGTCGTGCACTGGAGCTGGGATCAGGTCGTGCACCGTCGCCTCCTCGACCGGCTGGGGCGAGGCGAGCGGCCGAAGCCCGGGCCGGGCTATCCGCCGAGCTCGGCGAGCAGCGGC
>JBBSIG010000201.1:0-4968 GCA_038232215.1 Gaiellales bacterium
CGCGTCGAGGGTCTCGAGCCCGCCCGCGAGATCTCGCTCGTCCGCGCGGCAGGAAGGACGGGCACGCGCGCGGCGCAGGCCTTCGTCGCCTTTGCGAAGGAGCGACTCGGCTGATCGTGCGCTCGTGCTGGCGCGCTTGCTCTACTGAATAACGCTTCGTAATAGAAGAGATTAGGCGAGGGTGGTACACTGCCCGCCTCGTGACGGTGGCGGACGGATTCGACGTGCTCGTGATCGGCAGTGGGGCTTCCGGCCTCGCGGCCGCCGTTTCGGCTACCAGCTCGGGCGCGCGCGTCGGCCTTGCGACGAAGGGCTCGCTCCAGTCGTGCAACTCGGCGAAGGCGCAGGGCGGGATCCAGGCCGCCCTCGGCGAGGACGACTCGCCCGAGCAGCACGCCCAAGACGTCTGGAAGAGCTCGCACGAGACGGCCGATCGCCGGCTCGTCGAGGTGCTGACCGGCGAGGCGCCGGACGCGATCCGCTGGCTGGAGGAGCTCGGTGTCGAGTTCACGCGGGAGAACGGGGGCTACCGGATCGCCCGATGTGGGGGCGCGACCCGGAAGCGCCTGCTCCAGGTGGGCGACCGCACCGGGCATGCCATCACCAAGGGGCTCAGGGACGCCTTCGAGGCGTCGGAAGGAACGGCGTTCCCCAGCCACCCTCTCGTGGCGCTCGAGGAGACGGCGACCGGCTGGCGCGCCACGCTCGAGCGGAAGGACGGCGAGCGCGTCGAGGTCGACGCGACGGCGGTCGTCCTCGCCGCCGGCGGGCGCTGCTGGCGCGAGGCCGAGGAGCGCGGCGAGCTCTCGACGAACCATCCCGGCGCCACCGGCGAGGTGACGCGGATCGCTCTCGACTGCGGTGCCGAGGCGCGCGACCTCGACGCGCTGCAGTACCACCCGAACGGCGGCGCCTGGCCGCCGACCCTGCAGGGCTACTCGATCCCGGAGACGACGCGCTCGTACGGCGCCACGCTCCTGAACGCGGACGGCGAGGAGTTCACGGACCCGCTCGCGCCGCGCGACGTTCTGTCTGCGGCGATCGTCAAGGAGGTGGAGGAAGGCCGCGGCGTCCTGACCGAGGACGGCCGGCCCGCGGTGCTGCTCGACACGACTCGAATCCCGGCGGCGGACGCCGACATCTCGCTCCCCTACATGCTGCGCCGCTACCGCGCCTCGGGCATCGACCCCCTGCACCAGCCGCTCCTCACCTACCCCGTCCTGCACTACCAGAACGGCGGTCTCGTGATCGACGAGCACGGCGAGACGACGCTCGAGGGGCTGTACGCATGCGGCGAGATCGCAGGCGGCACGCACGGACGGAATCGCATGATGGGCAACTCCCTCTTGGAGTGTTGCGTCTTCGGGCGCCGAGCCGGAAGAGCCGCGGCCGAGAGAGCAAGAGGTTGAAAATGGTTGCAGAAACCGGCCGAAAATCGCCAGATTTTCGGACGATAGTCGAGGACGCCGCCGCCCACCTCTATGTGTGGGCCCTGAAGGACATCCCGCAGGACCTGCGCGACGCGCTCGCCGCGGCGGCCGCGCGCGAGACCTCCGTGCCCGGGCGGCGGGTGCTCGAGACGATCGTCCGGAACGTCGCCGTGGCGGACGAGCAGAAGAACCTCGTCTGCCAGGACACGGGCATCGCCGTCTACACGTGCCGCGTGGGGGAGCACTTTCCCCTGCATCCCACGCGCATCTACCAGGCTCTCAAGACCGGGACCGAGCGCGCGACGCTCGAGCACCCGCTGCGCTCGAACGCGGTGCACACGATCACGCGCCAGAACACGGGCCCGAACACGGGCTACCGTCTCCCGATCGTGCACTGGGAGTTCGTCCCCGACTGGGACGGGCTCGACGTCAAGTGCGTGCCGAAGGGCTCCGGGTCCGAGAACATGAGCTTCCTCAAGATGTGCATCCCCGCCGACGGCGTGAAGGGGATCAAGCAATTCGTCCTGGAGTCGATCGTCGGCGCGGGCGGGAAGCCGTGCCCTCCGGGCATCGTCGGCGTCGGGATCGGCGGCTCGGCCGACTACGCGATGTACCTGGCCAAGGAGGCGATCGCGCGGCCGATCGGAACGCGGAACGCCGACCCGATCGTGGCAGACCTCGAGGACGAGCTCTACGGCCTGCTGAACGAGACGGGGATCGGCCCGATGGGGCTCGGCGGCGACGTCACGGTGCTCCAGTGCCACATCGAGCACGCGGACACGCACATGACGCTGAATCCGGTGGCCGTGAACTACCAGTGCTGGGCGGCGAGGCGGGCGAGCGCGCACGTCTCGGCCGACGGCGAGATCGAGTTCGATCGCGAGGCCTGAACTTGGCACACAATTGTCACACCTGTGCCCTCCTCTCCGGCCGTGTCCGGGGGTCAGACCCTGGGCCACGGCTCGCGGAGGCACGTCGATGACGGCCACGCACAGGCTCACGTTTCCCGCCTCGGAGGAGGACGTGCGGGCGCTTCGCGCCGGAGACACGGTCACCGTCGACGGTCACATCATCGGGATCCGCGACCGCACGCAGATCCGCATCTTCGACCAGGGGATGGACCCGCCGATGAGCCTCGAGGGAGCCTTCCTCCTGCACACGGCGCCGAACGTGCGCAAGCTCGACGACGGGCGCTACGAGAAGATCTGCATCGGGACGACCACGAGCGCCCGCATGGTGCGCTTCACCGAGGGGCTCGGCGCGCAGTACGGCGTCCGTGCGATCTGCGGCAAGGGCGGTCTGCCGGACGAGGCGATCGAGCCGATGCAGCGGCTCGGAATGGTCTACTTCGCGATCGTCGGCGGCGCCGCCGCGCTCGAGACGACGCAGATCGAGGAGATCGAGGAGGTCGCCTGGGAGGAGCTCATGCCCGAGTGCCTCTGGAAGTTCCGCGTGCGCGACTTCGGCCCGCTCTGGGTGGGGATCGACTCCCACGGCAACTCGATGTTCCACGACGTCCAGGAGAGCGCCAAGGCGAAGCTGGAGGACATCCTTGCCCGGCTTTGACGGCTTCCTCGACGTGCCTGCTCGCTCGCCCAAGCCGCGTCGTGCAGGCCTGACGCACGTGATCGACAAGGGCCTCAACCTGCGTGACATCGAGGGCCTGTTCGACACGGCGGGCCGGTACGTCGACATCGTGAAGCTCGGCTGGGGCACGTCGTACGTGACGAACAACCTCGAGAAGAAGATCGCCCTCTACCGCTCGTTCGAGACGCCCGTGGTCTGCGGCGGGACGCTGTTCGAGGCCGTCTTCGCCCGCGACAAGCTGGACGAGTACAAACGGTGGCTCACCGAGCAGCGCTTCTCGCACGTCGAGATCTCCGACGGCACGATCGACATCCCGCGCGAGCGAAAGGTCGAGCTGATCGCCGACTTCGCGCGCGACTTCACGGTTCTCTCGGAGGTCGGCTCCAAGGACGCGGAGGTCGTCTTCGCTCCCTACCAATGGGTCGAGTGGATCAAGGAGGAGCTCGAGGCCGGCGCCTGGAAGGTGATCACGGAGGGGCGCGAGGGCGGGACGGCCGGCATCTTCCGGCCGACCGGCGAGATGCGCACAGGCCTCGTCGACGAGATCGCCCACGAGGTCGACACCGGAGACCTCATCTTCGAGGCTCCGACGAAGAGCTCCCAGGCGTGGTTCGTGAAGCAGTTTGGTCCCGAGGTCAACCTCGGGAACATCCCGCCGGACGAGGTCATCCCGCTGGAGACGCTGCGGCTCGGGCTGCGCGGCGACACCCTCAAGGAGGTGTTGCTCGGTGGCGAGCGCGCTCCGGTTACCTGAGCTCGAGACGATGTCGGCCGAGGACGTTCTCCGCTTCGCCGCCTCCGAGCTCGGCGAGCGCCTCTGCCTGACGTGCTCGTGGCAGCGCCAGTCGTCGGTGCTCGTGCACATGATCTCGGAGCTCGGGCTCGACGTCGACGTGATCGAGCTCGATACGCAGATCCTCTTCCGCGAGACCTACGAGACGCGCGACAGGCTCGTCGAGCGCTACGGCCTGAACCTGAGGACGGTCACGCCGCGGCTCACCCTCGCCGAGCAGGCGGTGGTGGAGGGGCCGAACTTGTGGGAGACGAGCCCCGACCGCTGCTGCCACATTCGCAAGGTCGAGCCGCTCGAGCAGGCGCTCGGGCCGTACGGCGCCTGGATCAACGGGATCCGCCGCGGTCAGTCGTCCACCCGCGCGAACGCGCGGAAGCTCGAGTGGAGCGAGCGCTACGGCGTCTGGAAGGTGCAGCCGCTCGTCGACTGGGACGCGAAGCGCGTCCAGGCGTACCTGCACGTGAACGAGATCCCCTACAACCCCCTGCACGACGCGGGCTACCCGTCGATCGGCTGCATCCCCTGCACCCGGCCTGTCCGCGAGGGCGAGGACGAGCGAGCCGGTCGGTGGGCCGGCTCGGACAAGCTCGAGTGCGGCATCCACTCCGATCCTCGGTAGCGCCGAGGATCTCCTCCCGATCCGAAAGGAACAGATGAGCGACGAGAACGGATTCGACCCAGGTCCGCTCCCTGCCGGCGCCGGCGCGGCCGGACCCCCGGGCGACGGCTTCACCGTCTGGCTCACGGGCCTCTCCGGCGCCGGTAAGAGCACCGTCGCGGAGCGCGTGGGGCCAGAGCTCGAGCGCCGCGGCCTGACCGTCGAGTACCTAGACGGCGACGTCGTCCGCACCCACCTCTCGAAGGGCCTCGGCTTCTCGAAGGAGGATCGCGACACCAACATCGAGCGGATCGGGTGGGTCGCCTCGCGGCTGACGCGGCACGGCGCCGCCGTGCTCGTCTCGGCGATCTCGCCCTACGAGAAGACGCGCCGCACCGCCCGCCGGCTCGTGGAGGAGTTCGGGCCGTTCGTCGAGGTCTTCGTCGACGCCTCGGTCGAGGAGTGCGCGCGCCGGGACGTGAAGGGGCTCTACGAGAAGGCGTTCGCCGGCGAGATCAAGGAGTTCACCGGCGTCTCCGACCCGTACGAGGCGCCCGCCG
>JBBSIG010000202.1:0-4967 GCA_038232215.1 Gaiellales bacterium
CAGGTGCTCCCCGTCGGCGGAGTCCGCGAGAAGGTCCTCGCGGCCCAGAGGGCTGGCATCGGGACGGTGATCCTGCCGAAGGAGAACAAGCCCGACCTCTCGGAGCTGCCGAAGGAGACTCGCGACGGACTCACGTTCGTGCTCGCAGATTCGGTGGACCGCGTTCTGAAGGCGGCGCTCGGGCCACCCGCGAGCTCGGTCCTGCGCGGGGCGGCCGCGGAGGAGCGGCAGGCCGCTATGCCCGCCTGAAGCTCGACACGAGCGTCCGGCACGCTGCTCTCCCGCCCTCGGGCGAATCGGCGCTCCAGCGGCAGAGCAGCTGATACTCCCGCCGGCCCCGCAGCACGAACGTCACGCGCTCGACGAGCTTCCGCCCTCCGCGCGCGAACGCGATCTCGTAGGAGCGGGCCCGGCGGCCGCCCACGAGGAGCGTGCGACCGGCCGGGCGGGAGCCGCCGAGCCGCACCGCGAGCTCGGCGGCCACGCGGTCGAGCTCGGGCACGACCGTGCTCCAGAGCTGCGGCCGATAGGGCCGCGCGAGCCGGAAGATCGTGACCGAGACGATGTCCGAGCCCGACGAGGCGCTCACCGTTCGGCCCGCGCGCCCGACTGCCCACCCGGCCGGAGCGGAGAAGAGGTAATCACCACCCGTGACCGTCCGGCGCGCCTCCGGCGGGCCTGAGCCGCCGCAGCCGGCGAGCCCGAGGGCGAGCACGAGGGGCGGCACCAGTTTGCGTCGGGCGCCCCGGGGTAGGAAGCTGTGCGCTCTCAGCGAACGAAAGGACGAGCCGAGCATGGTCAAGACGAAGGACAGGGTCTTCGACTCAGCGGGCAACGTGAAGCCGTACATCGAGCGGGCGATGCAGGACGAGGATCTCCGCGACAACGTGATGACAGCCTTCGCCGCGGCGAAGGAGGTCTACGACGAGCTGATCGGAGGCCGGGGCATCACCACGGCCGCCACGCGTGTCGCGACCGACAAGGACGTGCAGGGCAATCTGAAGACAGCGCTCGACGAGCTCCGCGAGGCCGCCGACCGTCTTCAGGGCAAGAAGGATCACTCGGGTCGGAACACGACGCTGCTCGTGGCCGGTCTCGCGCTCGGGATCCTCTTCAACCCGATGTCCGGGCCCGCGACCCGCAAGTGGGTCTCGGACAAGATCTTCGGCGGCAGCGACGACTTCACGTACTCGGGCGGCAACTGATTCGTTGCCCGGGCCGATCGGCGGACGAGCCGGCGGTCCCTTTCTCCAGGCGGTAGTTCGGGCGCGCTCCGCGCCCGAACGTCTGCCGCCGCGGCGCCGGGACGCGCGGCTCAGCGCTCGCCGTCGGCCGGCGCCGCGGACGATCCTCGCCGGCCGAGCCCCACGAGCCCGCCGTCGCCGTCCGACGACACCGGGGCGAGCGCCCGCTCGAGCGAGCCGGGCCGCAGGCCGCTCGCGGTGGAGATGTCGGACACCTGCAGCAGGATCGCGCCGGGCCGCGGCGCGGCGCTCGCCGGCGAGGCCGGCGGAGCCCAGCCTCCGGCGGCCGCGAAGCGCACGTCCTGAACGTGCTTCCAGGCGTCGAGATATCTCGTCGGGTTGACCGCACCGTCGTAGCCGAGACCGAGGTAGTCGACGGGATGGATCTCGAAGTGCACGTGGTACGGCGTGCCCTGCGCGTCGCCCGAGTTCCCGACGAAGCCGAGCACGTCACCCGCGCGGACGTGGTTGCCGTTCTTCGCGAGCACCGTAAAGGCGGAGAGATGGGCGTAGTAGAAGGCGTTGCCCTCCCGATCGCGGAGCCAGAGCCGGTTGCCTCCGATGTCGTTCCAGCCCACGGAGAACACCGTGCCGTCCGCGACTGCCAGGAGCGGGGCGCCGAGCGGCGCGAAGATGTCGTCGCCGTGGTGGTAGGAGACGTCGGCGCGAACCGCCCCCCACGTGTCGATGTAGGACGACGGCCCGTAGACGGGGAAGACGTACGGACCCGCGCCGAGGGGCGGCGTGACCGTGAGCGGCGCTCCGGCGAGCGGCGGCTGCGGGATCCCGATGCGCAACGGCTCGGGGGCCTTCGGCAACGGCGTCTTGGCCACCGGCTTGGGCTTCGACGAAGCCGCTCGAGCGGCGGGCGCCGCCGGCCGCTGCGCCGGAGGCCTCACGTCCGGGGCCGCGACGGGGGGGCGGGGGGCGGTAGGCGGGCGGGCGGGCGGAATGGTCTGCGTCGTCTCGGTGGTCTGCGTCTCGGTCGTCTCGGTTCTCTCGGTCTCCGTGCCCGTGGTCGCCGCCGTGGTCGTCGGGCTCGCAGGCGAAGAGCTCGCCAGCGCGGCGGCGGCCTCGCCCGAGCCGACGACGATCTCCGTCCCGGCCGGAAGGCCTCCGTGCTCGGCGTTCAGGTGCACGAGCAGGGCGGTCGCCGAGCCCCGATAGCCGTCGGGCGAGGTGCCGCCGCCCACTCCGCTCTGCGCGGCCACGACGGCATAGCCCCAGTCGCCGAGCGCGACCTGCCCACCGGCTGCCGGCTGACCGAGCACGGTGAGGCCGGTGACGCCCGACCCGGTGAAGTCGCCCGAGGAGCTGCCTCCGCTCGCGCTCGCCCGCACATGTGCCGACACCGTCGCGGCCGTGATCTCGCCCCCGAAGAGGGAGAGCGAAGAGACGTCGGCCGACGCGCTCGCCGACGCGCTCGCCGGCGCCGACGTCGACGCCGAGACACTCGCCGTGACCGAGCCGGTCGAGACGGCGGAGCCGTCCGCCGGATACACGAAACCTCCGGAGAAGCCGGTCGCGTCGGGCGGTGCCGTGACGGTCTCCGTGCCCCCGCCGCCGCCTCCCGGGACGACGATTCTGATTCCGTACGCGCTCGCGGAGGCCGCCGGCGAGGGCGCGGTCGGGGTCGCGCCGACCGAACCGACGGCGAGGAGCGCCAGCACGAGGGCGAGCCCGATGGAGAGATGCCTCGTCAAGAAGCGGCCCATTCTACGCGGAGGTGCACGATTCCCCTCTCAGGGGCTGCGCCGGGCTCGCCAGACGATCTGAGCGGCGACCCCGAAGAGCAGGACCGCGAAGAGCCGCCGCAGAGTCGCCTCCGGAAGCGCCTCCGCGAGCACGACCCCACCCTGGGCCGCTACGGCGGCGGCCAGCCCCAGCGCGAGAGCCGCCCGCGGGCGGACGTTTCCGTAGCGCGCCTGGCGCCACGTCCCCGCCACGACCGTCGGCAGGATGGCGAGCAGCGACGTCCCGATGGCGTCGTGCTGCGACAGTCCAAGAGCGACGAGCGTCGGCACGAACAGGATCCCCCCGCCGACGCCGAAGAGCCCGGCGAGGACGCCGGCGGCCAGGCCGAGCAGCACGGCGAACGCGACCGTCATTTCAAGAGCAGCCAGACTGCGATCGCCGCGAGGGCGGCCGCGAACGCGAGCTCGAGCGTCCGGATCCGCAATCGCTGCTGCAGGGAGGCGCCCCCGATCGCGCCGACCGCGGCGGGCAGGCCGACGAGCGCGGCGTACCCGGCGTGCACCTCGCCGTGGAAGACGTAGGCCACGACGCCGGACAGCGCGGTGATGCCGATCGCGGCGAGCGAGGTCGCACTCGCGCGACGAACGTCCCAGCCGCCGGCGAGCAGGAGCAGTGGCACGATCACGATCCCGCCGCCGACGCCGAAGAGCGCGCTGAAGAAGCCGGCTACGACCCCGATCGCGACGAGCCGCACCGCCGTAGTCTAGGAGCATGTCCTCCGAGCGCCTGCTCACGCGCCTGGCCGCCGAGCCGGCGCGGGCGGCGGTGCTGCTCGACGTCGACGGAACGATCGCCCCGATCGTGACCCGCCCCGAGGACGCGCGCGTGCCGGCCGAGACGCGCGCGGAGCTCGAGCGCATCGGGCGCGGGTACGCGCTCCTCGGCTTCGTCAGCGGACGGGCCGGCGAGGAGGCGCGGCGGATCGTGGGCGTGGCCGGCGGACGCTACGTCGGCGCGCACGGGCTCGAGGGCGAGCCCGAGGCGGAGGCCTGGCGGGAGCGGCTTCGCACGTTTGCCGAGACCGTGAGCTGGCCGGTCGAGGACAAGGGGCTGACGGTCTCGTTCCACTACCGGGCGGAGCCGGACCACGCTGCGGCGCGCGCGGCGCTGGAGGCGGTCGCGGAGCGCGCCCGAGAGGCAGGTCTCGTCGCCCGGTTCGGGCGGATGGTGCTCGAGCTCCTCCCGCCCGTGGAGGCGAGCAAGGGCACCGCCGTGCGTCGCCTCCTGCGCGAGCACGGCCTCCGGCGAGCCTTCTACGCGGGCGACGACACGACCGATCTCGACGCGTTCAGGGCGCTCGAGGGCCTGGAGCTGACCGTGCGCGTGGCCGTCGCGTCGAGCGAGAGCCCACCGGCTCTCGTGGAGGCAGCCGACGTGGTCGTCGCCGGGCCGCCGGCGCTCGTCGACCTGCTGCGCCGACTGTGAGCTCGCCCCCCCGGCCGCCAAGTAACAGACTGTTACTTGGCTGGGGCCGCGCGTTGCAGCACGTCCCAGGCGCGCCGTACGTCGGTCTCGGTCGTGCGCTCGTTTCCGATCGCGAGCCGAAGGACGTAGCGGCCGTCGAGACGGGTGTGGGAGAGGAAGATCTGACCGCTCGCGTTCGCGCGCTCGAGCAGCTCCTCGTTCTCGCCGTCCGTTCCCACCCGGCGAAAGCACACGACGGAGAACGGCCGCGGAGCGCAGAGCTCCCAGCCGGGCTCGTCGCGGATCCAGCCCTCGAAGAGCGCCGCGAGGCGCACGGCCTCCCGAATCCGCCGCTGCAGGCCTTCCCGCCCGTAGCAGCGCAGCACGGCCCAGAGCTTGAGCGAGCGGAACCGGCGGCCGAGAGCCGGCCCGTAGTCGGAGAGGCTCTCGGCCTCGTCGCTCGTGCGGAGGTACTCGGGCACGAGGCTGAACGCCGCTCGCAGATCCTCGGGCCGGCGCGTCCAGAGGCAGGAGCAGTCCATCGGCGTGAACAGCCACTTGTGC
>JBBSIG010000203.1:0-4944 GCA_038232215.1 Gaiellales bacterium
CTCGACCTGGCGGCCGACCCCGACGAGCCCCTCCTCGAGCGCGTGCGCTTCTGCGCGATCTTCTCGTCGAGCCTCGACCAGTTCTTCATGATCAGGGTCGCCGGCCTGCTCGACCAGCTCGTCTCGGGCCTCTTGGTGCGCTCGCCGGACGGTCGCACCGCTGCCGAGGCGCTCGCCGAGATCCGCGAGCGGGTGCTCGAGCTCACCGCCCGTCAGTCGCGGCTCTGGACCCGCGAGCTGCGGCCGGCGCTCTCCGAGGAGGGAATCGTCGTCGCAGGCGTCGAGGACTGCAAGGAGCATGAGCTCGAGGAGCTGGAGGCGGCGTTCGCGCGCGAGATCTATCCCGTCCTGACACCGCTCGCCGTCGGCCCGGGGCAGCGCTTCCCCTACATCTCCGGCCTCTCGCTCAGCCTCGGGCTCGCGGTTCGAGATCCGGAGACGGGCGAGGAGCGCTTTGCCCGCGTGAAGGTGCCCGAGGGACTGCCGCGCTTCCACTCGGTCGGCGAGCGGGGGCTGCTCCTACCGCTCGAGCAGGTGATCTCGCACTTCCTGCCGTGGCTCTTCCCCGGCATGGAGATCACCGAGCGGATCGCGTTCCGGGTCACGCGCGACGCCGACTTCGCCGTCTCCGACGAGGCGGACGACCTGCTCGAGGCCGTCGAGTCGGAGCTTCGCCGGCGCCGCTTCGGCGACGTCGTCCGCCTCGAGCTCTCGAGCTCCGCCTCCAGCTCGTTGCTCGATCGTCTCGCGAGACAGCTCGACGTCCTCGACGATCAGCTCTACCCGGTCCGGGGCTTGCTCGACCTGGCGGACGTGGAGCAGATCGCCGGCCTCGACCGGCCCGATCTCAAGTACGAGCCGTGGGTCCCCGCCGCGCACCCGCGCCTCGTGTCCGCACAGGACGGCGATCCGTTCGCCACGATCCGGGACGGCGACGTGCTCGTGCACCACCCCTACGACTCGTTCGCCACCACGGTCGAGGGATTCGTGCGTGCAGGCGCGAAGGACACGAGCGTCGCCGCGCTCAAGACCACCGTCTACCGAACGAGCGGCGACTCCGCCATCGCGCCCGCCCTGGTCGAGGCGGCCGAGAACGGGAAGCAGAGCGTGTGCGTCGTCGAGCTGAAGGCGCGCTTCGACGAGCTTCGGAACATCGAGTGGTCGCGCTCGCTCGAGCGGGCGGGCGTCCACGTCGTGTACGGCTTCCCCGACCTCAAGATCCATGCGAAGACGGCGCTGATCGTCCGCCGGGAGGCCGACCAGCTGCGGCGCTACGTCCACATCGGCACCGGCAACTACCACGCGCTGACCGCCCGTCACTACGAGGACCTCGGCCTCTTCACCGCCGACCCGGACATCGCCGCCGACGTCGCCGAGCTCTTCAACTTCGTCACCGGGTTCGGACGCCCCCGGCGCTTCCGGAAGCTGCTCGTCGCGCCGATCACTCTCCGCGCCGGGCTGATCGAGCACATCCGCGCGGTCGCCGCGGCGGTGGCCGCGGGAAAGCCGGGCCGTATCCGCCTGAAGATCAACTCGCTGACCGATCCGTCGATCGTCGAGGAGCTCTACCGGGCCTCACAGGCAGGTGTGCAGATCGAAGTGATCGCTCGGAGCATGTGCTCGCTCCGCCCGGGCGTCGCGGGGATGAGCGAGACGATCAGGGTCCGCAGCATTCTCGGCCGCTTTCTCGAGCACAGCCGCCTTTTCCACTTCGACGCCGACGGGCTCTCGACCTATCTGCTCGGCAGCTCGGATCTGATGTCCCGGAACCTCGACCGCCGCATCGAGGTACTCGCGCCGGTCGAGGATCTGCGGCTGCAGCACGAGCTGAGCGGCATTCTCGATGTAGCGCTCGCCGACAACTCGAGCGCCTGGGAGCTCCTCTCCGACGGAAGCTGGGAACGCCGCCGGCCGAAAAAGGGAGAGCGCAAGCGCCCCACCCAGGTCCTCTCGATGCACCGCCGCCGGCGTGCCCGCCGCTCCGCGATCGCCGCTCCTCCGCGCTGACCGGCGCCCCGGCCACAATCGCGGCATGCGCGTAGCGGTCGTCGACGTCGGCTCGAACACGGTGCGCCTGCTCGTCTCGAGACAGGGGCGAGCGGCGCCGGTCGCCGTGCGGCAGGAGCGACAGGCACTCGGGCTCGGCGCGTCCGTCGAGCGTTGCGGACGCGTGAGCGAGAAGAAGCTCCAGGAGGCGAGCGACTGCGTGCGGGAGCAGGTGAGAATCGCCCGCAAGCTCGGCGTCGAGCTGATCGAGGTGCTCGTCGCGAGCCCCGGCCGCCAGGCCGAGAACGGCGCCGAGCTGCTCGAGCAGCTCCGGAGCGCCGCAGAGGTTCCCGTCCGCCAGCTCACGCCGGAGGAGGAGGGCCGGCTCGCCTACGACGGCGCGCTCGCCGCCGACGGGGGCGACGCCCGCAGCGTCACGGTCTGCGACGTGGGCGGCGGCTCGACACAGCTCGTCTTCGGCACCCCGGAGAGCGGGCCCGTCTGGCTGCGCTCGGTCGACCTCGGCTCGCTGCGCCTGACTCAGCGACTGCTCTCGACCGACCCCGCGGGCAAGCGTGCGATCGCGGCGGCGGCGGCCGAGGCGGAGCGCGCCTTCGAGGGTCTGGCGCCGCCGCTCCCCGAGCTCGCGCTGGCCGTCGGCGGAAGTGCACGCGTGCTGCGGAAGCTGACCGGGCGGGCGCTCGGCGCGCGAGAGCTGCAGGGGGCCCTGAAGACGCTCGCGAAGCGCCCCTCGGCCGACGTCGCGCGGAGCCTCGGCGTCGATCGCGCGCGCGCGCGAACGCTGCCGGCCGGAGCCGTCCTCTTCGCCGAGGTGCAGCGCCGGCTGGGCGTCCCGCTGAAGGTGGCGCGCGGCGGTCTGCGCGAAGGCGCGGTCGCCGCGCTGCTGGCCCGGTTGGAGGCGGCCTAACCGCTCGCAGAGCGGGGCGCTCCACCGTCCGACCGACGAGATCCGGCCGCTCGAGCCCGCTCGGCCGAGTCGCCCCGCACGAGCTGATAGGCGATCGCTCCTACGAGCGCTCCCGCGATCGGACCGACGACGTAGATCCAGAACGAGCGCCACTCCCCCGCGGCGACCGCGGGGCCGAGCGAGCGGGCGGGATTCATCGACGCACCCGTGACCGGGCCGCCGACGAGCGCGCCGAGCCCGATCGTGCCCCCGATCGCGAGCGCCGCCGCCGGGCCCACCGCCCGGGTATCCGTGGCGACCGCCACGATCACGAACATCAACATGGCCGTGAGAGCCGCTTCGTACACGAGCGCCGGGAGCGCCCCGACGCTCGGCTCGGTGGCGCCGAGACGGGCAGGCTCGCCCGTCCAGAGCGCGAGCAGCGTCAGGCCCCCGAGCAGCGCGCCGGCGACCTGCGCGCAGATGTAGGCGAGCGCCTCACGGGCGGGAAAGTGACGCGTGACCGTAAAGGCGAGCGTCACCGCGGGATTGACGTGCGCACCGGACAGGTGACCCGTCGCGTAGACCATGGCCGCGATCACGAGGCCGAAGGCGAGGGCGATCCCGACCACCCCGAGCTCCCCGCCCGAGCGCGCGTCGGCGACGATCGCGCCGCACCCGGCGAAGACGAGCACGTACGCCGCGATCCCCTCGGCGAGCGAGCGCCGCGCGAGACCCGGCCGCGTCACTCCGCGTCCGGCGCCAGCTCCTCGACGAGCCGGCGGACGCGGGCCGCGATGTCGTCGCGGATGCGCCGCACGGACTCGAGGTCCTTCCCCTCCGGATCCTCGAGCTCCCAGTCCTCGTACCGCTTGCCCGGGTAGATCGGGCAGGCGTCGCCGCACCCCATGGTGATCACGACGTCGGCCGCCCGGACGACCTCGTCGGTCATCGGCTTCGGGAACTCGCGCGAGAGGTCGATCCCGAGCTCGGCCATCGCCTCGACGGCGGCGGGATTGATCCGCTCCGCAGGATCGGACCCCGCAGAGAGCACGGAGACACGCTCGGCGCCGAGCTGGTTCAGGAGTCCCGCTGCCATCTGGCTGCGCCCGGCGTTGTGCACGCACACGAACAGCACCTCGGGCTTGGTCTTCGCCATGAGGCCCTCCGACTGGGCCAGCGCGCGCAGGCGCTGGCGAGCGAACCGGTGCACGAACAGGGGGAGGAAGTCGACGACGCGAGCGCCCTCCAGACGGTCGACGGACTCCTCGACGTAGCGCTCGACGGTCTGCCTCGAGAAGATGCCGCCGAACTCGCTGGCGAGATCGTCGATCTGGTGCGCGAACGCCTGGCGGACGGTGGGATCGAGCTCGGTGGGCATCGGACACCTCCAGCGGTTGACGCCCGGAATCGTATCGATTGACAAACGTTGGTTCAATAGATAGAAGTAGGTAGATGGCCATCGATCTCGAGCTCTCGCCCAAGCAGAAGCGAGCGGCTGGCGAGCGCTGCTGTGAGCCCGTGGCGTATCCCGCCACGCGTCGCGAGGAAGCGGAACGCATCGCTGCGATCGCGAAGGCGCTCGGGGACCCCGTGCGACTTCAGCTCGTCGACGTCCTCCGCTCGCATGCGGGCGAGGTGTGCGTCTGCGAGCTCGTCCCGCTCTTCGAGCTGTCGCAGCCGACCGTCTCGCACCATCTCAAGGTCCTGCGGGATGCCGGCCTCGTCGACTCGAAGCGGCGGGGGCTGTGGGCGTACTACTTCGTGGTGCCGGGCGCGCTCGAGGAGCTGACCGGCTGGCTGGAGTCGGGCGGCGCCACGTAGCGGAGCGGCTCCAGGCCCGGCCCGAGCACGAGCGCGCCCGCCTTCGAGTAGGAAAACGGGCCGGCGAGCGCCTTGCCGAGACCACCGTGCGTGCAGACCAGCATCCCAGCGTCGTCGAGCCGACCGAGCAGCGGCAGACCCAGCTCGAGCTGCTTCTCCTCGCCGAGCTCGGGCCGTGGCTCGACGCGCAGGCCGAGCGCCGCGGCAAGCGGCTCGACCGTCTGCAC
>JBBSIG010000204.1:0-4927 GCA_038232215.1 Gaiellales bacterium
CACGAACGTGAGTCCGTCGCGAGTCTCCTTCGGCAGCTCCGAGAGGTCGGGCTTGTTCTCCTTCGGCAGGATCACCGTCCCGATGCCAGCCCTCTGGGCCGCGAGGACCTTCTCGCGGACTCCGCCGACGGGGAGCACCTGTCCGGTCAGCGTGATCTCGCCCGTCATGGCGACGTTCTCGGAGACGGGGCGGCCGCTGACGAGCGAGACGAGGGCGGTCGCCATCGTGACTCCTGCCGACGGCCCGTCCTTCGGCACGGCTCCGGCTGGGATGTGGATGTGCACGTCGTGCTCGGCGAACCACTCGGCACGCAACCCCAGCCGGTCCGTGTGGGAGCGCACCCACGAGAGCGCCGCCTGGGCGGACTCCTGCATCACCTCGCCCAGCTGTCCGGTGACCGTCAACGTCCCCTTGCCCGGATACGCGCTCGCCTCGATGAAGAGCACGTCGCCGCCGACCGCAGTAACCGCGAGGCCGGTGGCGACACCCGGATCCGCGGTTCGCTTCCGCACCTCGCCCGAGAAGCGCCTGGGCCCGAGCCAGCGCCGCACCTTGCGCTCGTCGACTTCGATCGCCTTCGCCGTCCCGCGCGCGATGCGCGTGGCGGCTTTCCGGCAGAGCGTGGCGATCTGGCGCTCGAGCGTTCTCACGCCGGCCTCGCGCGTGTACTCGCGGACGACCGTTCGCAGCGCCGCGTCGTCCACCGTCATCTGCCGCGCGCTCAGGCCGTGCGCCTCGAGTTGCTTCGGGACGAGGAACCTGCGTGCGATGCCGAGCTTCTCCTCCTCGGTGTAGCCCGAGAGCTGGATCACGTCCATCCGGTCGAGCAGCGGGCTCGGGATCGTCTCGAGCTGGTTCGCGGTGCAGATGAAGAGCACCTTCGAGAGGTCGAACGGCAGATCGAGATAGTGGTCGCGGAAGCTCGAGTGCTGCTCGGGATCGAGCACCTCGAGCATCGCGCTCGCGGGGTCGCCGCGGAAGTCGGCGCCCATCTTGTCGATCTCGTCGATCAGGAAGACCGGGTTGCGCGACTCGGCGTCGCGCAGGGCACGGACGATCGTGCCGGGCATGGCGCCGATGTAGGTGCGCCGGTGCCCCCGGATCTCGGCCTCGTCGCGCACGCCGCCGACCGAGATGCGGACGAACTTGCGCCCGAGCGTCCGCGCGATCGACTGCCCGAGCGACGTCTTGCCCACCCCGGGCGGACCCGCGAAGCAGAGGATCGGGCCCGAGAGGTCGTCCTTCAGCTTCGAGACGGCTAGGTACTCGAGGATCCGCTCCTTCACCTTGTCGAGGTCGAAGTGATCCTCGTCCAGCACCGCGCGCGCGCGCCTGAGGTCGAGCTCGTCCGGCGTCGTTCGGCTCCACGGCAGCGACAGGATCCAGTCGAGATACGTGCGGATGACGCCGTACTCGGCCGCCGCCGCCGGGAGACGCTCGAGTCGCGAGAGCTCGCGCTCGGCCGCCCGCAGCGGCTCCTCGGGAAGCTCGGCAGCCGTGAGGCGCTCACGCAGCTCGACGAGCTCGGCCTGCTCGGGGTCGCCCTCGCCGAGCTCGTCCTGGATCGCCTTCAGCTGCTGGCGCAGGAAGTACTCGCGTTGCCCCTTCTCCAGCTCCGACTGCACCTGCGACTGGATCTTCGTCCCGAGCTCGAACACCTCGAGCTCGCGGCTCAGGATCAGCGAGACGCGTCGGAGGCGCGCCCCGACGTCGGCGAGCTCGAGCAGCTCCTGCTTCTCCGTCGTCTTCAGCCGGAGCGTCGAGGCGACGAGATGGCAAAGAGCGCTCGGGTCGTCCACGCTCTGGGCCGCGGTCTCCAGCTCCTCGGGCAGGTACGGGACGAGCGCGATGATGCGGCCGAAGAGACTCTGGACGTTTCGGGTCAACGCCTCCACCTGGGGCGACTCGTCCGCCTCGTCCGGGACCTCGGTGAAGGTGCCGGTGAGATAGGGCTCGTCACTCGCCTTGCTCCCCAGGCGAATGCGGCGGAGTCCCTGCACGAGGATCCGCAGGGTCCCGTCGGGCACGCGGATCATCTTCTGGACGATCGCAGCCGTCCCGACGTCGTAGAGGTCGTCCCAGCCCGGCTCGCTCGTCTCACTCGCGCGCGTCGCGACGAGCGCGAGCAGGCGGTCGCCGTTGACGACGTCGTCGACCAGCCGCACCGAGCGCTCCTGGCCGATCGCGAGGGGCGTGATCGACTCGGGGTAGACGACCGTCTCCTTGAGAGGGAGGACGGGCAGCGTGTCCGGCAGCTCGAAGCCCTCCGCCTCGAAGGCGACCTCCGTCATGCCGCGCGAGCTGCCGGCTGGTCTCGAGCGCGCCGCGGCTTCACGCGCGCGTCCGGACGGCGATCGAGACGCGCGCCGGGCGCGGCGGCCGCTCGGCGATCGGCAGAGTGACGGTGAGCAGCCCACGGGCGTAGCTCGCCGTCGCCGCGCTCGTGTCGACCTCGTCAGTGAGCCCGATCCGGCGCCCGAACGGCCCGTACTGGAGCTCGACCTGCTGGTAGGTACGACCGCTTCCGCGGGGACGTGGCCGTTCCCCGGAGATGTCGAGGGTGCGGTCGCCGGCGACGATCTCGATCGTGGCGGGATCGACGCCCGACAGCTCGACGACGACGGTCAGCTCCGGAGGATCGGCGGTGCGGAAGCAGTCGACGGCAGGGCGGAAGCCGTGTCGCTTGCCGGCGAAGCGCGGCAGGGCCCACAGGTCCGAGACGAGCTCCTCGATCTCGTTCTGGAGCTGATCCGGGTGACGCCGGCGGCTCACGGTCACAGCGTACCCGGCGTGCGAAGACGGGACCGTCACGCCCCCGGCACGACACCGGATCGTCGAGCTCGCTCTTGCCCAGGCCTACAGGCCTGCGCCGCGAGCGATCTCGGCGCCCGGCTTGGCCAGGGACGTCCCCGGGCGGCACCCGATTTTCCGATCAACCGTCTAGCGGAGCGCGGCCCAGACGACGAGCGCGACGACGAGCGCGAGCGGGACGAAGGCGAGCGCCAGGACCCGGAAGGCGCGCCTGTCGCCGGCGCGCGGTCCGGGCTCGGGCGTGTAGGGATCGAGCGGCGGCGCGGGCTGGCGCGGCAGGTCGTCGTCCCCCTCGAGTACCTGCGGCTCGTGCTGCACCTCGCGCTCCCGTCCTCGCTCGTCGCTCATGTCCGTGTTGTAGCCGCTTCGCGGAGTTCTCAACCGCCGGCCGGGGTAGCATCGCCGCCGTGAAGGGCGTCATCCTGGCGGGCGGCAGCGGCACGCGCCTGCACCCGCTCACCCGCATCACGAACAAGCACCTGCTGCCGATCTACGACCGGCCGATGGTCTCGTACGCGATCGAGGCGCTCGTCGACGCGGGCGTCACGGAGTTGATGCTCGTCACCGGCGGCACCCACGCGGGCGAATTCCTGCGCCTGCTCGGCAACGGGCACGAGTACGGAATCGATCGCCTCTCGTACGCCTACCAGGAGCAGGCGGGCGGCATCGCCGAGGCGCTCGGCCTGGCGGAGCGCTTCGTCGACGGCGAGCGCGTCGTGGTGATGCTCGCGGACAACGTCGTCGAGCGGACGCTGCGGCCGGCGGTGGAGAACTTTCTGGCCCAGGAGGAGGGCAGCCGGGTGCTGCTGTCCCCGGTCGAGGAGCCGGAGCACCTGCGCCATCTCGGCGTCCCCGAGCTCGACGGCGACGGCCGCGTCGTCCGGATCGTCGAGAAGCCGGAGGACCCGCCCAGCCGGTTCGCGGTGACGGGTATCTACTTCTACGACGCGACCGTCTTCGAGGTCATTCCCACGCTCGTGCCCTCCGGGCGCGGGGAGCTCGAGATCACCGACGTGAACAACTGGTACGTCTCGCAGGGCTCGATGGAGTACGACGTGCTCGAGGGCTTCTGGGGAGACGCCGGCGAGTCGATCGAGGCCTACTACGCCGTCAACGACTTCGTGCGCACTCACGGCGCGAACAGGCCGTGATCGCCGGCCTCGTTCGGATTCCGCTGCGCCGCTTCGAGGACGAGCGGGGCTGGTTCGTCGAGCTGCGGCGCGAGAGCCTGCTGCCGAAGCCGACGCGTCAGACGAACCTCTCCTTCTCCCGCAAGGGCGTCATTCGCGGCCTCCACTACCACGAGCGCGGCCAGGACGACCTCTTCGCGTGCGTGCGGGGCACGGCGCGCGTCGTCGTCCTCGACCGCGAGAGCGGCGAGACCTACACGGAGGACATCGGCGACGACAACCCCGTCGCGATCTACATCCCCGGTCTGCACGCGCACGGCTTCGAGGCGCTGACGGATCTCGTCTTCTGCTACCACGTCACCGAGGAGTACGACCCCGCCGCGCCCGACGAGCACGGTCTCTGCTGGGCGGACCCCCGCGTACAGCACCTCTGGAGCACGCGATCGCCGATCCTGTCCGAGCGCGACGCCGCCGTGTGCTGATCACGGGGGCGGGCGGCCAGCTCGGCCGCGCGCTCGCCGAGACGCTCGGGGACGACGACGTCACCGCGCTCCGCCACGCCGACTGGGACGTGACGGTGCCGCCCCCGCCTGGGCTGCCCGCTCCGGACCTCGTCCTCCACGCCGCCGCCTGGACGGACGTCGACGGCGCGGAGGACGATCCGCAGGGGGCGGCGGCGGCGAACGTCGGCGGCACCGCGCACGCGGCCGCCCTCGGCGCTCCGCTCGTGGCCTTCTCCACCGACTACGTCTTCGACGGGCGGAAGCGCGAGCCGTATCTCGAGTCCGACGGGCCGAACCCGATCTCGGCGTATGGCCGGTCGAAGCTGCACGGCGAGGCCGCAGCGGGCGAGGAGGCGTGGGTGGTGCGCTCGTCGTGGCTCTTCGGGCCGACCGGCAAGAACTTCGTGCGCACGATGCTCCGCCTGGCGGGAGAGCGCGAGGAGGTCGCGGTCGTGGACGACCAGCGCGGCTGTCCGACCTAC
>JBBSIG010000205.1:0-4915 GCA_038232215.1 Gaiellales bacterium
ACCCTCGTCGCGGAGGAGCGCGCGAGCGTCGTGTCGGTGGAGCACCACCGCGAGGGCATGGCGGTCTCGGTGGCGGAGACCGAGGTGGAGCTCACGCTCGCGACGCGCGACGACGAGCACTGCGCGGCGCTCCTCGAGACGATGCGCGGCTGGGGCTACCCGGTCGAGCGGCTCAGGTAGGCCGGAGGGCGACGAGGGAGGCGGCGCTCGCCGTGCGCAGCTACGAGCCGCAGCGGCGGAACTCGACCGTCCGGTTCCCCCGCGCCCGCCAGGCCTCGATGCCGCCCCGGAGCACGGGCCTCGCCTCGACGCCGCCCGCCGCGAGCACGCTCGCGGCGATCGCGGCCCGGGGGCCGCTCTCGCAGATTGTGACGACGGGCGGGCCGTCGCGCAGCTCGTCCGCGCACGCGCGCACGAGGCGGTACGGGATGTGCCGGCTGCCGGCGATGTAGCCGCCGTCT
This sequence comes from Gaiellales bacterium, assembly GCA_038232215.1. Classification (GTDB taxonomy): domain Bacteria; phylum Actinomycetota; class Thermoleophilia; order Gaiellales; family Gaiellaceae; genus JBBSIG01. The sequence continues at coordinate 462 of JBBSIG010000205.1, forward strand.
CGCTCCTCGACCTCACGCACGTCAATCACCCGCACGGAGCCCTCCGAGAGCAGCGACTCGAGCTCGTCGAGGTCGACGGGGCGGACCCGCTCGGGCGTCGCCGGGCTCTCGACGTAGCCCGCGAGCTCGAGGAAGCCGACCGCCCGGAGTCCCTGCGCGGCCCGCTCGCGCTCGGACGACGAGGCTGCATGGAGCACGACGGCCTCGTCCCCGCGCAGCACGAAGCCGGCCTTCGTCGCGAAGCCCGACGACGAGACGGGCACGTTGAGGGCGCCGGGCACGTGGCCCGCGGCGAACTCGGGGGCGGGGCGGACGTCGAGCACGGTGGCGCCGTCCGCGCTCTCGAGCAGCCGCAGCTCGTCGGGCGCACCGACGAAGGGGCCGCGGTTCAGGGCCACGACCCGCTCCAGGTTCGGCGGCCGCGGCGCGCCGATCGCGGCCGTCTCCGCGACGAAGTCCAGCTCCGTCTCGAGACCGAGGGCGCGGTTGAAGCGGCGCTCGAAGCCGATCGTGGACGACGCCTTCGAGCTCATCGCGGCGCCGCAGAGGGAGCCGGCGACGTGCCCGGGGTAGACCTCGACCCCGTCCGCGAGCTCCAGCAGGCGCCGCAGGCTCCGGTAGAGCCCGGCGGCGCCCTCGCGTGCCGCGACGGCCAGGTCGGGCCTCGCCGTGTCGCCGACGAAGAGCGAGTCGCCGGTCAGCACGAGCCACGGCTCGTCGGTGCGCGAGCGGTCGCTCACCGCGAAGGAGCAATGCTCGGGTCGGTGTCCGGGGGTGTGCAGCACGCGCAGGAGGACGGCGCCGAGCTCGATCTCCTGCCCGTCGGCGAGCGGCTCGTACGCGAACTCCGCCTCCGCCGCCGGGTGCACCGAGATCGGGACGCCGTGCTCGAGCGCGAGCCGCCCGTGCCCGGAGACGTGGTCGGCGTGCGTATGGGTCTCCAGCACGCGCTCGACGCGGAGGTCGTGGCGCTCGGCGTCCTCGAGGTACTGCTCGATCGCGTACGCCGGGTCGACGACGACGGCCGCGCCCGACTCTTCGTCACCGATCAGGTAGGACGCACAGCCGAGGTCGTCGTCGACGAGCTGGCGGAAGTGCACGTGCGGACGCTAGCAGCGGCTCCCGCTAGCTTTCTTGAAGTCGAGCGCGGGCGGGCTATCATCGCGGCCGCTGTGCCCGAGTCCGAGCTGCTCGCTGCGCTTCTGAGCCGGAACCTCGAGGAAGCGCGCCGGCTCGCGCTCTCGCGGCCCGAGCTCCGGAAGCTGCGCGGGGACGACGGGCTGCTCCCCGCCACGCATGCGCTCTACCTGCACGAGCGCCGGCTCGCGGAGGCTCTGCTGCCACCGGACGCGACCCTCACGGCCGGCGAGGCGGCGGCGCTCGGGCGCGAAGAACGTTTGCGGCAGCTCCTCCACGAGGCTCCCGACCAGGTCGACGAGCTCTCGCCGGACGGCTTCACGCCGCTTCATCTCGCCTGCTTCTCGGGAGGTGCCCGGATCGTGCAGCTTCTCGTCGATCGCGGAGCGAGCCTCGACACGTCTTCCCGGCACGAGACGGTCAGAGGCGTGCCGCCCCTCGGCACAGCGGCCTTCAGTCGAGATCTGGAGAGCGCGAGGCTCCTGCTCGAGGCCGGAGCGAATCCGAACGCACGTGGTGAGGGCGGCTTCGCGGCCCTGCACACCGCCGCGGCGAACGGCGACCTCGAGCTCGTCCGCCTTCTGCTCGAGCACGGCGCCGACCCGCGCCTCGAGCTGGCCGACGGGCGGACGCCGGCGCGGCTCGCTCGCCACGGGGGCCATTTGCAGTGCGCCGAGCTCCTCGAGAGCTAGGCCTAGCCGCGGAGCCAGCGAGCCAGCAGGACGAAGAGGCCGGCGACCGCGAGCGCGCCCGCGACGATCGCGGCGGCTACGAGCCGGGGAAAGCCGGAGCGCGGCTCGCGCAGCCGCACCGCGCGCAGCAGCTCGGTGTCGTTGTCCGCGGTCGCGAAGCCCTCGAGTACGCTGAAGCCGACGCTGCCCTTCCGATCCGGGAAGCTGACGTCGACCTCGAACTCGCGTGACTCGCCCGGGCGAATGCGGCCGTTGCGCCAGCCGATCGTCGTTCCGGCGGAGCTCGCGATCCATCCGGGCTCGTGCGCGAGGCGGTGACGCGTGCGCCGCCGAGGAGCGTGACGGAGACGGAGTCGATCGCCTCCGCGGGATGCTCGTTCGGGACGCGGAAGGTGAGCCGCGCGGTGCTGCCGGCCTCGACGTCGAGCGGGCTCACCATGACGTGCGCGGAGGCGGCCGGCGCGAGGACGACCGCCCCGAGCGCGAACGCGAGCGACCGGCTCACGCGTCGGCTCAGAAGAGCCCGACCGTGCGCCCGTCCTCGTCGATGTCGACGGTGGAAGCGGCCGAGCGCTCGCCGAGCCCGGGCATGGTCTGCATGTCGCCGCACAGCGCCACGAGCCAGCCTGCTCCCGTGTAGGCCCGGATGTCCCGGACGGTGACGGTGAAGCCCTCGGGGGCGTTCAGCAGGGTGGGTTCGTGCGAGAGAGACAGGTGCGTCTTCGCCATGCAGATCGGGACGCGGTCGAGGCCCTGCGCGCTGAAGGCGTCGATCTTCGCGCGCGCGGCGTCGAGGAAGAAGACGCCCTCGGCGCCGTAGATCTTTCTCGCGATCGACTCGATCTTGTCCGCGATCGGCGCGTCGTCCGGGTAGGTGTGGACGAAGGAGGGGGGCCGCTCGGTGGCGTCGACGACCGCCTCCGCCAGCGCGGCCGCCCCGGCGCCCCCGCGCTCGAAGGCGTCGTTGACCTCGGCCGCGTGCGCCCCGTACTCGAGCGCGAGCGAGCGGACGGCCTCGATCTCGGTTTCGACGTCTTCCGGAAAGCGATTGACCGCCACCACGGCTCGGAGACCGAACGAGTGCACGATCTCGAGGTGCCGCCTCAGATTGGCGGAGCCCCGCTCGATCGCCTCCAGGCCGCCGTCCGGATCGTCGCCGTGGTGCTTGAGCGCGCGCACGGTGGCGACGAGCACCACACCGCTCGGCCGCAGGTCGCCGACGCGGCAGACGATGTTGAGGAACTTCTCCATGCCCATGTCCGAGCCGAAGCCGCTCTCGGTGACGACGTAGTCGCCGAGCTTCTGGGCGACCAGGTCGGCGACGAGCGAGTTGTTGCCGTGCGCGATGTTCGCGAACGGGCCGCAGTGCACGAAGGCCGGCTGCCCCTCCAGCGTCTGCACGAGATTCGGCTTCAGGGCGTCCTTCAGGAGGACGGCCATCGCCCCCGCAGCCTTGAGGTCCTCGGCCGTGACGGGCTCGCCGGCGTAGGTGTGGCCGACCGTGATCGCCCCCAGCCGCCGACGCAGGTCCTGGAGATCTCGCGCGACGGCGACGATCGCCATCACCTCCGAGGCGGCGGTGATGTCGAAGCCCGTCTCGCGGACGTAGCCGTTCGCGCGCCCGCCGAGGCCAATCACGATCCGTCGCAGCGCACGGTCGTTCATGTCGACGCAGCGGCGCCAGCTGACGTCGAGCGGGTCGAGGTCGAGCTTGTTCCCGTGCAGGATGTGGCTGTCGAGCATCGCGGAGAGCAGGTTGTTCGCCGCTCCGATGGCATGGATGTCGCCCGTGAAGTGGAGGTTGAGGTCCTCCATCGGGACGACCTGCGCGTAGCCGCCGCCCGCGGCGCCGCCCTTGATGCCGAAGACGGGGCCGACCGACGCCTCGCGCAGGCACAGAACCGGCCGCTTGCCGATCGTCCCGAGGCCCTGCGTCAGGGAGACGGACGTCGTCGTCTTGCCCTCGCCCGCCTTCGTCGGCGTGATCGCCGTCACGCAGACGAGCTTCGCGTCGGGAGTCGAGCTCAGCCGATCGACCACCCCGATGTCGACCTTGGCCTTGTAGCGGCCGTAGAGGTCGTACTCCTCGGGGAGGAGGCCGGCGGACTCGGCGATCTCGCGGACCGGTTGCAGCACGGCGTCCTGGGCGATCTCGAGCGACGAGGGCATGTGCGTTGCCAAGGGACCTCCTGGTCAGTGGGAGACGGCGGCCGCTGCGAGCTCGGAGACCATCGTGTCGGTGGCGAACCGCTCGAGCGTGAAGGGCGCGATCAGGTCGGGCGTGCGTCTCGTGGCGACGAGCTCGGCCAGGGTCGTCCCCACGATCGGCGCCGCCTTGAAGCCGTACGTGCCCCAGCCGGCGGAGACGAGGAAGCCGTCCACCTCCGTGGCCCCGAGGATCGGGCTGTAGTCCGGGGAGAGGTCGCAGAGCCCAGTCCACGAGCGCAGTACCTTCGCGTGCTCGAGCTGCGGGAAGAGCTCGAGCACGTGGCGCGCCGAGAACTCGAGGAAGGGGAAGGTTCCGATCGACTGGTAGGTCGTGTACGGCTCGATCTCGGCGCCGATCAGGAACTCCCCGCGGTCGGTCTGCGAGACGTACACGTGCATCTGGGACGAGACGATGAT
>JBBSIG010000206.1:0-4879 GCA_038232215.1 Gaiellales bacterium
GAGCGCGATCTCGGCGAGGCCCGCCCGCGGGCCGGAGGCCATCAAGCGGAGGTCGTTCGCGATCTTCGTGAGCGAGACCGCGACGGTCTTCAGCGCCCCCGACGCCTCGACGAGGGCGTCCCGCGCCGCCTGCGACTCGAAAGGGTCGGCCGGCGGCAGGATGCCGAGGCCCGACTCGTCCGACAGCCGGGCGCGCACGCGCGCCGCGAAGTCCGGATGCGTGTTGAGGCCCGTCCCGACCGCGGTCCCGCCGAGCGGGACCTGCCCCACGCGCTCCAGGGTCGAGACGACACGCGCGCTGCTCTGGCGAGCCTGCGCTGCGTAGCCCGCGAACTCCTGGCCGAGGGTAACGGGCACGGCATCCATCAGGTGCGTGCGGCCGGACTTCACGACGTCCTCGAACTCCTCCGCCTTGCGCTCGAGCGAGGAGGCGAGCAGGTCGAGGGCGGGCAGAAGGTCGCTCGTCAGTCCTTCGAGCGCAGCCAGGTGGACGGCCGTGGGGAAGACGTCGTTCGAGGACTGGCCCATGTTGACGTCGTCGTTCGGATGGACGTCCTCGCCCGCGAGGGCGGCGATGACCTCGTTCGCGTTCATGTTCGACGACGTCCCGGAGCCAGTCTGGAAGACGTCGATCGGGAACTGGTCGTCGAGCTCGCCGGCCGCGACCCGTCCACCCGCAGCCGCGATCCGCTCGGCCTTGCTCGGGTCGAGCAGCCCGAGCTCGGCGTTCACCGTCGCAGCGGCTGCCTTGATCCGGCCCAGCCAGCGCGCGACTCCGACAGGGATCCGCTCGCCGGAGACGGGAAAGTTCTCGACGGCCTTTCGGGTCTCGCCGCCCCACAGCTCACGGCCGACGGACGTCTCGCTCACGACTCGAGTCTAGCCGCGGGCCACCACCGGGCAGTCAGGCCGCGTGCAGCCGCCGCCGCTCGACCGGCCGGTCGCGGAGGGCGCGGCGCATCGGCTCGCTGAGCGTGACGGCCGGGGCCCAGCCGACGTAGGCGCAACGCGGACACTCGCCGCCTGCGAGCACGCGCGCCGGGCCCTCTCCGACCCGCCACCTCTCGCCGCAACGCAGGCACTCGACCTCGAGTCGCTCCATGGGCCGCGTATCGACCGCACGAGGGCGTCCGACGAGCCCCCGGACGAGGGAGCCCCGGTAGAGAGCCCGCCGGGCCTCAGTCGGTCGAGTACTTGGGCTGGGCCTTCTCGCCGCGGATCTGGGCGATCGCGTTGTTGGCCGCGATCGCGGCCTCGCCCTGGCCGATCGTGATCAGCGTGATCTTGCCCGGATAGCCGGCGACGTCGCCCGCCGCGAAGATCCGGGGCAGGTTCGTCTCCATCGTCATCGGCTCGACGCGAATCTGCCGCTTCCCCTCGAGCTGGAGCCCCCAGTCCGCGATCGCCCCGAGGTGGGAGTGGAAGCCGAGGAGCGTGATCAGCGCGTCGCAGTCGACCCTGACGTGCTCCTTCGTGGAGAGATCCTCGATCGTGACCGCCTCCATCCGGCCGTCCCCGTGGATCGCGCGCACCTCGCAGGGCGTCATGATCCTGACCCGCCCGCGCTCGGCGAGCTCCTGCGCCTCGTTCACCGACGACTCGAGCGCTCGAAACCGGTCGCGCCGGTGCACGAGCGCGATCGGCGGCTTCGCCGTGTCCTGCAGCCCGAGCGCCCAGTCGAGCGCCGAGTCGCCGCCGCCGACGATCACGCACGTCTTGTCGCGGAACACCTCCTTCTCGCGCACGAGGTAGTGGAGTCCCTTGCCCTCCCAGTCGTCGATGCCCTGGAGCGCCAGCTTGCGCGGCTCGAAGGCGCCGTGGCCGGCCGTGACGATCAGGGCGCGCGAGAGGAAGCGGTTCCCCTTCGTCGTCGAGACCGCGAGCAGCTCCTCGCCCGCCTCGTCCACGCGCTCGAGCGTGGTCACCTCCTCCCCGAGGCGGAGCTCGGCGCCCCACTGCAACCCCTGCTCCGCGCAGAGATCGGCAAGTGCCTGGCCCTGGATCTTGGGATGGCCGGCGACGTCGTACACGTGCTTCTCCGGGTAGATGGCCGCGACCTGCCCGCCGACCTGCTCGAGACTCTCGACGATCCGGACCGAGGCGTCTCGGTGGCCCGCGTAGTACGCGGCGGCGAGCCCGCTCGGGCCTGCTCCGAGGATCGTGATGTCGACGACGCCGTCTTCTGGCACCGCGCCATCGTAACGAGGGCGAGCCGCGTCGCTTGGCTTGACTCATATACCCATAGGGGGTATGATTGCCCGTATGCACGCCGCCCAGGGCTCGCTGAACCGGGTCGCCTTCAGCGCGACCGTGCACTGCCTGACCGGTTGTGCGATCGGAGAGATCCTGGGTCTCGTGCTCGCGACGTGGCTCGGGTGGGAAGCCGTCGCCTCGATCGCGCTCGCCGTGGGGCTCGCGTTCGTGTTCGGGTACTCCCTCACGCTGCTCCCGCTGCTCCGGAGCGGCATCGGCTCCCGGAAAGCCCTGCCGCTCGCCTTCGCGTCCGACACCCTCTCGATCGCCACCATGGAGATCGTCGACAACGCGTTCATGCTCGCCGTCCCCGGAGCGTTGGCCGCCGGGCTAGGCGACGGGCTCTTCTGGGGCAGCCTGGCCGTCTCGCTCGCGATCGCGTTCCTCGCCGCCTACCCGGTCAACCGCGCCCTGATCGCGCGCGGCCGCGGGCATGCGCGGGTGCACGCGCTGCACCAGCACTAGCTGCGCTGCGTCAGTGCGCGCAGCCGGAGCCGCAGCCGCCGGCGTGCTCCGTCGTGCCGCCCGCTGCGCCCTCGTCCTCGACCTGGAACGAATGGCCGCACCCGCAGGACGAGGTGGCGTTCGGGTTGTTGATCGCGAACCCGGCCGCCTGGATGGAGTCGACGTAGTCGACCTCCGCGCCCGTCAGATAGGGCGCGCTGAAGGGGTCGACGACGACGGTGACCCCGTGCATCGTGAACTCGACGTCGCCCTCCTGGGAGCCGCGGTCGAAACCGAGCCCGTACTGGAAGCCGGAGCAGCCCCCGCCCTGGATCGCGACCCGGAGGACGCTGACGTCCGCCTCCTCGGCCATGAGTTGCTTGATCTTGGCCGCGGCGGCCTCGGTGACGGTCATCGGAGTGGTGATCGGACGCTCCTGGATCTCCATGCGCGGAATCGTAGCAACGAGCCCGCACGAGCCGCCGAAGGCGGAGGATTGTGACACCTGTGTCGCGCATCGCTACGGCGTTTCACGGTGACCTCGTGCGGTAGTCTCATGCCTGCTAACTTGCCGTGTCCTTCGGAGGGAGAACGGGTGCTCGACAACTGGCTGCCGTTTCTGTTCTACGGATCCTTCGCCCTCGCGATCCCCGCCTCGATGGTCGTGATGTCGATCGTCTTCGCGCAGAAACCGGCCCGACGGACACGCGCGCGTGGGATCCCGTTCGAGTCAGGCGTCTCCCAGGGCCCGATGCGCCAGCAGCGCTTCACCGTCAGCTTCTACCTGACGGCGATGCTCTTCATCCTCTTCGACATCGAGATCGTCTTCCTGTATCCGCTCGCCGTGATCCTCCACGACCTGGCCTGGTTCGGCTTCGTGGAGTTTCTGTTCTTCGTCGCCATCCTGGCGGTTGCCTACGTCTACATCTGGCGGAAGGGCGCGCTCGAGTGGCAGTGAAGAAGCCGCGTCTCGCCGACTACGGGCTCAACTCGGAGCGGGTGCTCTGGCAGGGGAAAGGGCCGAGCACGTTCGAGCGCGAGCTCGGCGACCTCGAGTCGCGGCTCGGCCTGACGACGCTCGACAAGGCGGTTCGCTGGGCGCAGTCGAAGTCGATGTGGCCCGACACGTTCGGACTCGCCTGCTGCGCGATCGAGATGATGTCGATCGTCTCCGCCCGCTACGACATCGCCCGCTTCGGGATGGAGGCGTTCCGCTCCTCGCCCCGGCAGGCCGACCTGCTCATCGTCTCCGGTCGCGTCGCGCACAAGATGGCGCCGCCGCTCCGCCAGATCTACGACCAGATGCTCGAGCCGAAGTGGGTGATCGCGATGGGCGCCTGCGCGAGCTCCGGCGGTATGTTCAACAACTACACCGTGCTGCAGGGAGTCGACAAGATCGTCGCCGTCGACATGCACGTCCCCGGCTGCCCTCCCCGGCCGGAGGCGCTGATGGAGGGGATCATTCGCCTGCACGAGAAGGTGCAGGCCGGGGTCCCGCCCGCCTACGAGATCCGACCCGTCGCTTCGTGAGAAATGCTCGCGCATTTCTCACGGCTTGGGTTTGTCCCTTCGCTTCGCTCGGGAGATCAGGATGAGCTACGAGCTCGTGCCCGGTGTTTTGAAGGCTCGGGAGGCGTTCGGCGAGACGACGGTGGTCGTCGACCCGGCCTCGCTGCTCGACGCCTCCACGGTGCTGCGCGACGAGTACGGGTTCGCGTTCCTGGCCGACGTCAGCGCCGCGGACTACCTCGGCTGGGGGACGAAGGCCGTGGCCGGGTACATCGGCACCCCTGCGGGCCGCGACCTCAACTATCCCTCCACGCGTGGACTGCAGACGCTCCCGCAGCCGAAGCCGAAGCGCTTCTCGGTCAGCTACCACCTGCTCGCGCTGCGCCGGCCCGCCGAGCGGCTCCGCCTGCAGGTGTGGGTCGACGAGGGCGAGCCGGTGCCGAGCGTCGTCTCGATCTGGCCGACCGCCGACTGGCACGAGCGCGAGGCCTGGGACCTCATGGGCATCCAGATCGAAGGCCACCCGAATCTGACGCGAATCCTGATGGAGGACGACTGGGAGGGTCATCCCCTGCGCAAGGACTACCCGATCGGCGGCGAGCCGGTCCGCTTCTCGAGCGCGGAGTAAAGGCGTGGCCGTCGCCCCCGAGAAGTCGCTGATCTACGAGGGAAC
>JBBSIG010000207.1:0-4860 GCA_038232215.1 Gaiellales bacterium
CCCGAGCCCGCGCTCGACCGCGAGCAGGCGCCCGAGCAGCTCGCGCGGCGGCAGGTCGGTGTCGACCGCCGCGGCCGCGTTCAGGAAGCGCGGTTGCTCGAGCAGTCCCACCGGATCGGTCTCCCGGAAGGAGGACACCGCGACGAGCTCGATCCCGGGCTCCGCTTCCAGACGCGAGAGGGCGAGGCGCATCGTCTCCTCTCTCGGGCCGAGGTTCGCCCCGAGACCGATGTAGGCGCGCGCCACACCACGACCGTACCGGTACCCTGACCCGACGGTGAGGCGGCTCGGGCTCTGCGGGACTGTCTTCGCGGTGGTCTCGCTGCTCGCCCCCGCCGCGCAGGGTGCGACGCTCGTCCAGCTGCAGGCGCCGGCCGCCTGGCTCGCGGCGCCCTTGCTCGAGCGCACCCGGTCGGAGCTCCTGTCGGACGATCTCGCGATCTGGCGTACCGACGCGGAGACGGCCCGCCGGCTCGGGCGCGCCGGCTACCTCCGGCGTGCGGAGCACGAGCGAGCCGTCCCGCCGCTCGACGACCGGTTCACGCTCGGGGACGAGCTCCTGCCGGAGGAGTACTGGATCGCAGCGGTGGGCGCCGACCGGGTCGTCCCGCCCGGCCCCGGCAAGCCGGTCACCGTGATCGACAGCGGACTCGACGTCTCGCACCCGGAGTTCGCCGGCCGGCCGAACACGACGCTCCTCAACGCCCAGTCCTTCCGGGGCCCCCGCGAGTTCCACGGCACGGCGGTGAGCTCGCTCGTGGGCGCCACGCCGAACGGGGCGGGTATCGTCGGGATCTACCCTCAAGCGAGCCTGGCCGCGTGGGATGCGAGCCCCGACGGGCGCCTGCGCACGGGCGAGGTGATCCGGGGCCTCGAGGCGGCGAGCGCACGGGGGCCCGGGGTGATCAACCTCAGCCTGGGCTCGACCGAGCGGGACCCTCTGCTGGAGGAGGCGATCCTCCACGCGTTCGATCGCGGCTCGATCGTCGTCGCGGCCGTCGGCAACGACGGCGACAGCGGCAGTCCGAACAGCTTTCCGGGGACCCTCCCGCACGTCCTCACGGTGGGCGCGACCGACGAACGGAACGGCCCGACGACGTTCTCGAGCCACTCGGCCGCCGTCGATCTCTCGGCGCCCGGCGTCGACATCCCGGTCGCCGTGCCCACGAGCTATGCGATCTCGGGCTACGTCAGGGCGAGCGGGACGAGCTTCTCGGCACCCCTCGTGGCGGGCGCCACCGCGTGGGTGTGGACAGCGAGGCCCGGTCTCGACAAGACGCAGATCTTCGAGGTGATGCGGAACTCGGCCCGCGACGTCCTGCCGAAGGGCTTCGACGTCCGAACCGGCTTCGGCCTGCTCGACGTTCCCTCGGCGCTCACCTTCCAGCCGCCCGCGCCGGATCCGCTGGAGCCGAACGACGACGTCTTCCTCGTCCGGCCGGGCGGCGGCTTCAAGTCCGGCACCGCACCGCTCACCGACCCGCGCCGGCGCAGCCGCACGCTGGCCGGACGCCTCGACGCGACCGAGGACCCGCAGGACGTCTACCGCGTCTGGGTGCCCGCGCGATCGGTCGTGTCCGTCAGCGTGCGGGGCGACAAGAACACTGAGGTCGACGCCTTCGGCCCCGGGACCCGGAGCGTTCTCGAGACCGGTTCCGCCCGTGTCCGCGACCTGCAGGAGGCGAGCCGCAAGCCGGGCACCGAGCGCGACCTCGTGCACGTGCGCAACGAAAAAGCTCGGGGCTTCTACGCCTTCGCGCAGGTGTCGCTCGGCAGCCGCGTGGGCGATGCCGGCTACAGGCTGAGCGTCTCTACGGCCGCGTTGCCGAAGCCGCCGAAAAAGCGATAGGCGCGCTCAGCTCGACGTCGGGCTTGCGCACGCGGACGCGAGCACGCTCCACCGGGAAGCGGCTGCTGACCGCGTCCGCGACCGCGGCGGCCAGGGCCTCGAGCAGGCGATACGGCGTCCCGTCCGACACCGCCCGCACGCACTCGACCACCTCGCGGTAGTCGACCGCGTCCTCGATCCGGTCCGAGAGCGCCGCGTCGGACACGTCGAGCCAGACGTCGAACAGAAAGCGCTGCCCGCGGCTCCGCTCGTCCTCCCCCACGCCGTGATACCCCCACAGCTCGAGCTCGCAGAGCTCGACCGTGAGGGTCACGCCGGCGTTCCCGCGGTCGCCGCCGCCACCCGCAGGGCCTCCACGTGCTCGCGCACGTCGTGGACGCGGAGAATCGTCGCCCCGCGCTCGAAGGCCGCCACCGCCGCCGCGATGCTGGCGGCGAGCGTTCCCGTCGTCGCCTCCGGATCGCCGAGCACCCGCCCGAGCGAGCTCTTGCGCGAGAAGCCGACGACGACCGGCCGCCCGAGCGCCAGCAGTACGTCGAGCCGGCGGACGAGCTCGAAGTTCTGCTCGACCGTCTTGCCGAAGCCGATCCCGGGGTCGAGGCAGATCCGCTCCTCGGGGATGCCGGCGGCGACGGCGACCGCGAGCCGCTGCTCGAGGAAGGCGGTCACGTCGGCGGCGACGTCCTCGTAGCGCGGGTCGACCTGCATCGTCCGCGGCTCGCCGCGCATGTGCATCAGGCAGAGATAGGAGCCTGCGTCCGCCACGACGCCTGCGAGCTCCGGGTCGCCGCGAAGCGCGGTCACGTCGTTCACGAGCTCGGCCCCGAGCGCGAGCGCGCGCCCGGCGACCTCCGCCTTCGCCGTGTCGATCGAGAGCGGCAGGCCGGCCAGGCCCTCGAGCACGGGGACGACGCGGCGGAGCTCCTCGTCGAGCGAGACGCCCTCCGAGCCCGGCCGCGTCGATTCTCCGCCGACGTCGACGAGCGCGGCGCCCTCCTGCACCATCCGGCGTCCGGCGGCGATCGCCTCACGAGGGTCGAGATGACGGCCTCCGTCGGAGAACGAGTCGGGCGTCACGTTGATCACGCCCATCACCGACGGGCGGCCGAAGCGATGCTCGACGGGCTCGCGTCTCACATGGCCAGCGTACTGCGACGGCGGACCGCGGCGAAGGTGGCGAGACACACGCCCGCCGCGAGCCCGAACGGCAGCACGTCGCCGGCGACCTCCGCCAGGACGCCTCCGAGCGCGGGGCCTGCGACGTTGCCGCCCGCCCACGCGGCGTTCATGAAGCCGAAGGCGACGCCCTGGGGCAGGCCGAGCTGCTCGGCGCCGTCTGCGAGCAGCGCCATGGCCGGCGCCCAGAACGCGCCGTACGAGACCGCGGCCGCGATCACGAGCACGACGACGAAGGCCGGACGCGCCGCCCAGGCGAGGCCGAGCGAGACGACGGTCGAGGCAACGAGCGCGGCCTGCAGCGGGCCGCGCCGACCGCGCCGGTCGGAGACCCGGCCGAGCAGCGGCCCGAGCGTGGCCTCGAGCGCCGCCCCCGACACGAACACGGCGCCGATCGCGAGCGAGCCGAAGCCGCTGCTGCCGAGCTCGAGCGGCGCGAGCACGGCGAGCATGCCGAAGAGGAACGCCGGCAACGTCACGAGCCAGAGGCCGCCGAGCAGCACACGGTCCCGCAGCGCGCCGCGGGCCGTCTCTCCAAGTGACAGATTGTTACTTGGAGGGACGGGTGGGGTCGGAGTGCGCCAGGCGGCGGCGCCGAGGAGCGCGCCGAGGACTGCGACACCCGAGAAGGTGGGGGTCGCCCCCACCGAGCCCGCTACACCGCCGAGGACGGGGCCGAGGAGCGCGCCGAAGACCGCCGCCCCGAGCGCGGTTCCGAGCAGCTCACCTCGCCGCGCGCGCGGCGCCGAGGTGACGAGCCAGGCGAGGGCTCCCGCCCAGGAGAGCGCGCTTCCGAGCCCCTGCACGAAGCGGGCCGCGCCGAGCGCGGCGGCCGAGTCGGCGAGCGCGAAGCCGACGCTCGCTGCCGACATGATCGCGAGGCCGGAGAGGACGGCCCGCTTCGGCCCGTACCTCGCGGCGACGAGGCCGCCCGGGACGGCCGCGGCGAGCGTTCCGGCCGCGAAAGCGGCGACGAGCAGGCCCGCCTCGCCCTTCGAGAGCTCGAACCGGTCGGCGTAGCGAGGCAGGAGCGGCACGAGCGCCGCGTAGAGCATGGTGTCGACGAGCACCACGGCGCTCGCGAGGGAGACGAGTCGCCGCATCGCGGTGAGCCTAGACGCGCGAGCGGCGAGAGACGACGGCTCGGAGACGAGCCGCCCGGGACGCTACGAGGGCGAGCCCTCGGGCGGAGGAGGCTGCATCGTCGCGCCCGGCAGCGGGAAGGGCCGCGGCTTCGGCTGCGGCTGGCGCTTGCGCTCCTCGGGCTCGGGCACGCCGGCCGGTGCCTCGACCTCCTCCGGAAAGACCTGCTGCTCGGGCTCGCCCGCGAGTAGCCGCTCGAACTGATCCTTGTCGATCGTCTCGCGCTCGATCAGGATCGCCGAGATCTTGTGCAGCTCGTCGACGTGGTCGAGCAGCACCTGCGTCGCCTGCGAGTGCGCGCCCTCGATCACCGTGTGGATCTCGTCGTCGATCTCGCGCGCGATCTCCTCGGAGTAGTCCGGCTCGGCGCCCATCTCGCGACCGAGGAAGGGCATGTCGTGCTGCCGACCGAGGACGCGGGGGCCGAGCTTCTCGCTCATCCCGTAGCGCATGATCATCTGCTTCGCGGTGGCGGTCACCTTCTCGAGATCGTTCGCCGCGCCCGTGGTCACCTCGTTGAAGACGATCTCCTCCGCCGCGCGACCGCCGAGCGTCATGGCCAGACTTGCCATCAGGTTGGACTTCGTCGTCAGGTAGCGATCCTCGCGTGGGAGCGAGATGGTGTAGCCGAGCGCCTGTCCGCGGCCGATGATCGAGATCTTGTGCACCTCGGACTCCTGGTCGAGGTAGTA
>JBBSIG010000208.1:0-4812 GCA_038232215.1 Gaiellales bacterium
ACGTTCGTTCTCGGCCCCCGCTTCTCGGCCTCGCGCTTCTGGGACCGGCTACGCGCCTCGGACGCGACCGTGACGTATCTCCTCGGCGCGATGGTCGGCATCCTCTCGAAGGGGGTCGACGACCGCGATCATCGCGTGCGAGGAGCGCTCGCGCCCGGCGTCCCGCAGGAGCTCGTCGAACCCTTCCGCGCGCGCTTCGGCGTCCGGCTGCTGAACGGCTGGGGCTCGACGGAGACGAACCTGGTGATCGCAGACGACGGCAGACCCGGCTCCATGGGTCGGCTGCTCGACGAGTTCGAGGCGCGGGTCGAGCCCGACGGCGAGCTCGTCCTTCGAAGCCGCGTCCCGTTCGCCTTCGCGACGGGCTACCTCGGCCGGCCGCCGTTTCGCGACTGGTTCCGCACCGGCGACCGTGTGGCCCGCGAGGCCGACGGCTCGTTCCGCTTCCTCGATCGGCTCCAGGAGTCGATCCGTCGGCGCGGTGAGAACATCTCGGCGTTCGAGGTGGAGGCCGTCCTCGCCGCGCACCCGCACGTCGCGGCGGCCGCAGTCGTCCCGGTGCCGTCCGAGCTCGGCGAGGACGAGGTGCTGGCCTGCGTCATCCCGCGCGCCGGCTCGCGCTGCGACCCGGAGGAGCTCGTCCGCTTCTGCGAGGGCAGGATCGCCGCGTTCGCCGTCCCGCGCTACGTCGAGCTCGTCGCAGAGCTCCCGCTCACCGCGAGCGGCAAGGTCGCCAAGCACGTGCTCCGCGAGCGGGGCGTGACGAGCGAGCCGTGGGACCGGGAGCGCGCTGCCCGAGCCTCCAAGTAACAGACTGTTACTTGGAGTGAGGCGTCGGGCCTCGCGCCGGGCGGGGCCTGTTAGCGGGAGGTCAGCCGTTTCCGAAGAAGAGCTGGCGCCCGACTCGTGCCTCGACCTTGAGATAGCGCCAGAGGCGGCTGCCGGCGACCTCGGCCTCGCGGACGACGTTGCACACCTTCGCCACGGTCTCGAGATCGGGTACGTCGGCGAGGATGTAGCACGTCCAGGGCCAGGTGAGCGAGCCGCCGACCATCAGCTCGTCGTCGTCCATGGTGCCGAGCACGGTGACGCCGAAGCGTCCGTGCAGATCGTCGAACGCCGACACGATCGCTTGCGCGATCTCCCCCACTCGCTCCGGCTCCTGCTCGAAGAAGCTGTGGGTGACGCCGAAGCAGAAGAGCACGCGCAGCTGCTTCGACTCCCGCTCCCGGTAGCTCTCAGACACGAATCGCCCGCCCCTCCCGCCACTCGCGGTTGAACAGGAGCTGCAGTGGGCCGACGAGGTCGGGGTGGCGGATGACCGCGCTCGTCAGCCCTTGCTCGCCCGTTGCGGGGTCGCGTAGCGAGATCATCGCCTCGACGCCGTCCCGGACGAGGAGCTTCATCGGCACCGCGTCCCGCACACGCACCTTGCCGCCCGCCTGCTCGAGGTCGACGTAGCGCTTGCGGTCGCGGATCGCCTCGGGCGTGTAGAGGACGCGCACCCTCGCGCCCTTCCGAGCGGCGGCGACCTCGGCCACGTTCCAGCGGGAGCGCGGCTGCAGGAAAGGCGGCTGCTGGATCATGTCGAGCGTCCGCTCGGTCTTGTCGATCACCCGCTCGAGGGCCTCGCTGGTTCGCGCTCGACCGAAGAGAGCCTCCAGGTAGTCGATCGACGGCTCGCGTGTGTGCGCGCGGACGCGAGGCAGCGTCCTGATCAGCTCGTCGGCGAGCTGCTCCTCGTGCTCCGCGACGAGCCGGCGCTCGTGCTCGCGGCGACGCAGCCAGGCCGACAGCGCGACGTCCGCCTGGACGGGCAGGTACGAGGCGACGCGCTCGCTCGAGACGGTGCAGAAGCCGCGGCGCTCCAGCGTGCCGAGAGCCTCGTAGACCTTCTGGCGCGGGATCCCGGCCAGCCGCGCCACCTCGGCAGCCGTGGCGGGCGAGGAGCCGAGCAGGGCCCGGTACGCCTTCGCCTCGTTCTGTGTCAGGCCGAGCTCGACGAGCGAGCGGAGGGAGTCGGGGCCCACGGCGCTTGACAGTGTCCTCGCGATCGTGTGAACCTATCACTCCCCCGACGGGGTGACAACGATGCAGCAGTGCCTCACGCCACGGCAACGCGAGCTCGTCGAGCTAGCAGGCCGCCTTGCGGACAGCTTCGCGGGGCGGGCCGCCCAGCACGACCGCGACGGCTCGTTCCCGTTCGAGAACTACGACGAGATGCGCGAGGCCGGCTACCTCGGTCTGACGGTGCCCGAGGAGCTCGGGGGGCGAGGCGCCTCTCTTTCCGACCTGGTTCTCTGCCAGGAGCGGCTCGCGATGGGAGACGCCTCCACCGCGCTCGCCGTGAACATGCACGTGTCTCCGATCGGTCAGCTCGCGAGCCTGTGGCAGGCCGAGCCGACGCCCCAGCTCGAAGAGACCCTGCGCGGCGCCGCCGACGGCAGCCTCATCTTCGCCTCCATGTCCGCCGAGGCAGGCGACGCCGTGCTCATGAGCTCGACGACCGAGGCACGGCGGGTGGAGGGCGGCTACAGGGTCACGGGCAACAAGATCTTCGGCACCGAGTCCGCAGTCTGCACCCACTTCTCGACGCGGGCACGCGCGGGCGGCGAGGTCATCTTCTTCCGCCTCCCTCGGGACGTCGAGGGCATGACCGTGAAGCAGACCTGGGACGTGTTGGGCATGCGCGCCACGCAGAGCAACGACTTCAGGCTCGAGGACGTCTTCGTCCCCGACGAGGCGGTCTTCTACTCGTACCCGGTCGGGCACTTCTCGGGCACGCTGCTGAAGACGGTCTGGGGGTGGTCGATGCCGACGTTCGGCGCGACCTACCTCGGGATCGGGGCCGGAGCGATGCAGCTCGCGCGCGAGCAGGTGCTGAAGCGCGGGCGTGCGGAGGACCCCCAGCTCCAGCAGCTGTTCGCCGAGATGGAGGTGCTGCTGGAGACGGCCCGGGCCGTGCTGGCCCGACACGCGAACGACATGCTCTCGGGCGCGCTCTACTCCGACCTGACGGTGCAGGAGGGCATGGCGCGCTCCGTCCTCGCCAAGTACGTGGCGACGAACAACGCCGTCGCGATCGTCGACAAGGCGATGCACGCCGTGGGCGGCATGGCGTACTTCAGGCGCTTTCCGCTCGAGCGCCTGTACCGGGACGTCCGCGCGGGGCCGATCATGCCGTACAACAACCTCGAGGCGCACGACCTGTTCGGGAAGACGTCCCTCGAGATCGAGATCGCGCCGGCCGTCCCACTTCCCGAGGTCCGGTCAGCGGGCGACAAACGTGCGGCATAGACGTCATACCCAGAGAGGGTCTACCGACAGAGGAGGGCACATGGGAGGGCAAACGATTCGCCGCCTCACGGCCGTGCTCGGCTGCGCGGCGCTCGTCGCCGTCGCCGCCGCGTTCACCGACGGAGGCAGTGGTACATCGCTCTCGGGCGAGGTTCGGCTGGCGATGATCTCGCCGCTGACCGGCTCGCTCGCGAACGTCGGCAACGACAACCGCGCAGGCGTCAACGCGGCCGTCAGCATCGTCAACAAGACGGGCGGCGTGAAGGGGAGGAAGCTCGTCGTCGACGTGTTCGACGACGGCTCGAACCCGTCCCAGTCCGTGGTCTTCATGCAGCAGGCGGTCAACAACTCGAAGTACCTGGGCGTGATCGGCTCGGGCTTCAGCTCCTCGGGGCTGGCCGCCGAGCCGCTCGCGACGGAGGCGAAGATGCCGTACGTCAGCATGGCCGGATCCGCGGCGCAGGTCACGCCGCCGAGGCCGTACGTCTACATGGTCACCGCCACGAGCCGGCTGTTCGCGTACTCGATGGCGAGCTTCCTGCGCGCGAAGAAGCTGACGAAGGTCGCCCTGATCGCCGACAACGGAGGCTACGGACGCGAGGGCATCCAGAACGTCAAGGAGCTCGAGAAGCGATACGGGCTCGACATCGTCTCGACGACGATCTTCCCTCTGACGACGACGAGCTTCACGGCTGAGCTGACGAAGATCAAGAGCTCCGACGCTCAGGTGCTCTGGATCTACAACGCTACGACCGCGGCCGTGGCGATCACGAAGGCGGCGAAGCAGCTGCAGCTCCCCCAGCGGATCGTCCTGACGGGCGGGAACGCCTCCCACACCTACCTCGACGCGGCCTGTCCCGACTCGAACGGCGCCTACATCACGTCCTACTTCGCCCCCGTCGCGAACTACCTGCCGAAGTCGAACCCGTCACGGCCGCTCGCGCTGACGGTCGACCGGCTGCTCAAGGGCAACTCGAGCACGTTCGCCTACGACGGCTTCGTCTCGATCTTCATGTACCGGGAGGCGATCGCCAAGGGCGGCTTCAGCCGCGAGGGCATCAACACGGCGATCGAGCGCAAGCTGCGAGGCTTCGTGGGCCCCGGCGGGCGCTACTTCTACGGGCCTCTGAACCACTACGGCCTCGGGACGAAGGACATGGTCATCTCGCAGATCAAGAGCTGCAAGATGGTTCCCGTCCCCGGCCAGTCCAACCTGGCGGGCAGCAAGAAGAGATAGCGGATAGATAACCGCATGACCCTCGAGGGCCGCACGGCAATCGTCACCGGCGCTGCGCAGGGCCTGGGCGAGGCGATCGCCCGTGCCCTGCACGCGCGGGGTGCCCGAGTCGTGCTCGCCGACGTGAACGTGGAGCTCGCCGAGCGAACGGCGGCGTCGCTCGGCGAGGGCGCGCGCGCCGTGGAGGTCGACGTGCGCGAGCGGGGCTCGATCGAGCGGGTGCTCGACGGCGCCGGCCGCGTCGACGTCATGGTCAACAACGCGGCGCGGACGGTGTC
>JBBSIG010000209.1:0-4785 GCA_038232215.1 Gaiellales bacterium
ACACCGGTGGGCTCCGGCACCGTGAAGTTGAAGTACGGCCCTGCGACCGGGTTCGCCGAGCCGATCACCTGGGCGATCTTGTCCGTCCAGCCCGCGTACCAGACCAGTCGATCGATCGAGCGCTCGACCTCCTCGCGCCCCCCGCAGAGCCGCGCGAACTCCTCTCCCCGGGCCTCGGCCATCTCCGCCATCCGGTAGAGCACCTGGCCCCGGTTGTACGCGCTCAGCGCGGCCCACTTCGGCTGGGCGGAGCGAGCCGCCCGCACCGCGTCGCGCACGTCCTTGCGCGAGGCGCGCGCGACGTTCTGCCCCTCCGCCTCGTACGTGCGGCCCGACTCCGAGCGCGGGAACGCGCCCCCGACGAAGAGCTTGTAGGTCTTCCGCACCGGCAGGCGCTTGCTCACCGGCTCAGCCTCCCCAGGGCTCGGACTCGCCGTCGAAAGCGAGATACGGCTCGAGGCCGTGCAGGCCGCCCTCCCGCCCGAACCCCGACTCCTTGTACCCGCCGAAGGGCGACGTCGGGTCGAAGCGGTTGTACGTGTTCGCCCAAACCACCCCGGCACGGAGCCGCTCGGCCGCCCAGAGGATGCGCGAGCCCTTCTCCGTCCACACGCCGGCGGAGAGGCCGTAGGCGGTGTTGTTCGCCTTCTCGATCGCCTCCTCGGGCGTGCGGAAGGTGAGCACCGAGAGCACGGGGCCGAAGATCTCCTCCTGCGCCACGCGGTAGCTCTGCGCGACGTTCGTGAACACGGTCGGGGCGAAGAAGTACCCCTTCTCGGGCAGACGGCAGGGCGGCTGGTAGATCTCCGCGCCCTCCTCCTCGCCGGCGGCGACGAGCTCGCGGATCTTGTCGAGCTGCTGCTGCGAGTTGATCGCGCCCACATCCGTGTTCTTGTCGAGCGGCGCCCCGACCCGCAGCGTCCCGAGCCGGCGCTTGAGCTTCGCTACGAGCGGCTCGGCGATCGACTCCTGGACGAGGAGGCGCGAGCCCGCGCAGCAGACGTGGCCCTGGTTGAAGTAGATGCCGTTGACGATCCCCTCGACCGCCTGGTCGAGCGCCGCGTCGTCGAAGACGATGTTCGCGGCCTTCCCGCCCAGCTCGAGCGTGAGCTTCTTGCCGGTGCCGGCGAGCTCGCGCTGGATCGCCTTGCCGACCTCGGTCGAGCCCGTGAAGGCGATCTTGTCGACGCCCTCGTGCTTGACGAGCTCGGCGCCCGTGCGGCCGTCGCCCGTGACGATGTTGACGACGCCGGCCGGCAGCTCGGCCTGGCGCAGGACGTCGCAGAAGAGGAGCGCCGAGAGCGGCGTCGTCTCCGCCGGCTTCAGGACGACCGTGTTGCCGGCGGCGAGCGCGGGCGCCACCTTCCAGGCCAGCATGAGCAGCGGGAAGTTCCACGGGATGATCTGACCCGCCACCCCGAGCGGCCGCGGCCGGCGGTTCGGAAAGGCGTACTCGAGCTTGTCCGCCCAGCCCGCGTAGTAGAAGAAGTGGGCCGCCGCGAGCGGCAGGTCGACGTCGCGCGACTCCCGGATCGGCTTGCCGCCGTTCAGCGACTCGAGCACGGCGAACTCGCGCGAGCGCTCCTGCAGGATCCGCGCGATCCGGAAGAGGTACTTCGCCCGCTCGGCGGGGGCGGCGGCCGACCAGCCGTTCTCGAACGCTGCCCGCGCGGCGCCGACCGCGAGGTCGACGTCCTCCGCCCCAGCCTGGGAGATCTCGGCGAGCGGCTCCTCGGTCGACGGATCGATCGTCGCGTACGTCTCGCCCGAGCGCGCGTCCACGAGCTCGCCGCCGACGAAGAGGCCATAGCGCTCCTCGAGCGTGACGAGCTCCCTCGACTCGGGTGCGGGCGCGGACTCCCAACCCGCGGGGACCGGCGCGCGCGCCTGGTTGCGCTCGAGCTCCATCAGTCTCGACGTGGGGGAACCCGTGGTTCCCCCACGAGCCCCCTCCTTCCGCTGAGTCGCTCGACGAGCGCCGGTTGGGGCTCCCGCCGGGCAGAGCCCGGCTCCGCCCTCGGAGCACGTCGTACTTGCGAGCGAGTGAGTTCCTCGTCAGTCAACGGTGAAGTAATCCGGGCTCTGATAGGCGCCCGTTCGCTGCTTGCGGAGCTGCATGAGGACGTCGTTCAGGAGCGACGAGGCGCCGAGGCGATAGAGGTCGGGCGTCAGCCACTCGACCCCGAGCGTCTCGTGGAGCTGGACGAGGTACTGGACGGCCTGCTTCGCGGTTCGGATCCCGCCGGCGGGCTTCATGCCGACGGTGCGCCCGGTCTCGTCATAGACGTCCCGGATCGCCTCGAGCATGACGAGCGTGACCGGCAGTGTCGCCGCGGAGGGCAGCTTGCCGGTCGACGTCTTGATGAAGTCCGCTCCGGCCGCTATCGCGAGGAGCGAGGCCCGCCGCACGTTGTCGTACGTGCCGAGCTCGCCCGTCTCCAGGATCACCTTCAGGTGCGCGTCGCCGCAGGCCTCCTTGACGCGGCAGATCTCGTCGTAGACCCTCGCGTAGCGCCCCGAGAGAAAGGCCCCGCGGTCGATCACCATGTCGACCTCGTCGGCGCCCGCGTCGACGACCTCGCGCACCTCCACGAGCTTCGCCTCGAGCGGCGACTGCCCCGACGGGAAAGCCGTCGCGACGGAGGCGACCTTGACCCCGGTCCCGCGCGTCCGCTCGACCGCCGTCGGCACGAGGTTCGGGTAGACGCAGATCGCGGCGACGGAGGGGATGCTCGGGTCGGTCGGATCGGGCCGGATCCCCTTCGACGCGAGAGCAGCCACCTTGCCCGGCGTGTCCGACCCCTCGAGCGTCGTCAGATCCATCATCCGAATCGCGAGCTCGAGCGCGAAGAGCTTGGACTCGCGCTTGATCGAGCGGGTCGCGAGCGTGGCGGCCCGCTCCTCGAGCGCGACCGCGTCGACGGACCCGATGCGCGGTAGTCGCGGCTCGAGCGGAAGCTCGAACCCGCCTGGCAGAGCGGGCGCCTGGGCCATCGACCGAGTGTAGCTCCGAGGGCCGACCCGCCACGCGCCAGTCCCGACACCAAGTAACAGTCTGTTACTTGGTGTCCGGGGGGCACGGGTCGAGCTCGCGCTCGCCGTGCCTTACGGTTCTCCGGCTCCCATGAAGAACGCCCTCCTTCGCCTGCTCGGCAGGCTCCAGCTCCTGCGGCCGACGTTCCGCGCCTACGAGTCGGCGAAGGCGCTGACTGCGACGCGCGCGACCGCCGTCGCCCCGGACGGGCTCCCGCTGCCTCCGCCGGCGCTGATCGTGCGGGTCGCCGGCGAGGCCGACGAGGCCTGGTTCCTCGAGGGCGGGCGACTCGCGGCGGGCGGCATCCGCGACTCGCTCGAGCGGGCCGGGCGACCGCTCGAGACGCTCGACTCGATGCTCGACTTCGGCTGCGGCTGCGGCCGCGTCGTCCGGCAGTGGGCCAATCTCCACGGCCCCGCCGTCGCGGGCAGCGACCACGACGAGCGGGCGGTCGCCTGGTGCGTCGAGAATCTGCCCTTCGCCCGGTTCGAGGTCAACGGGCTCGCGCCTCCGCTCGCCTTCGAGGACGAGTCGTTCGACCTCGTCTACGCGCTCTCCGTGCTCACGCACCTCACCGAGGAGCTGCAGACGATCTGGCTGCGCGAGCTGCGCCGGGTCGTCCGGCCGGGCGGCTTCCTGCTCCTGACGACGCACGGCGAGAGCTACCTCGAGCGCCTGGACGCGGAGGAGCGCGCGCGCTTCGAGCACGGCGAGATCGTCGTCCGCTGGGAGGAGGTCGCGGGCACGAACCTGTGCACCACCTTCCACCCCCCCGACGCGGTCCGCCGCGGTCTCGCCGAGGGCCTCGAGGAGGTCGAGTTCGTCCCGGAGGGCGCGGCGGGCAACCCGCACCAGGATCTCTTCCTCTTCCGGAAGCCGTGAGCCCTAGCTTCGGCCGCGAGCCCTCGCCAGCGCTTCGTCCTCGCCGGCGTAGTCGAGGAACACGTCGGGCGGCGGATTCGCGCGCTCCCACGCGATCGTCCGCTCGAGAGCGAGGTTGAGAGGCACGCGCTCGCTGTAGCCGAGCTCGCCGCGAAGACGCCCGGAGTCGACGACCATGTCCTGCTCGGTCGCCAGCGGGAGCCGCATCTGCTCGGGCAGCAGCTCGGGTGGCAAAGCGATCACCTGTCCGCCCCACCCGTGCGCCGCCGCGATGCGCCGGACCCAGTCGAGCTCCGTAAACGTCCGTCGCTCAGCGACGTTGTAGGTACGGCCGCTCGCGCGTGCCTCGAGCGCGGTGAGCGCGACCGCCTCGCCGACGTTCTGGACGTAGCCACGGCTCCAGCGCCAGCTCGCGACGCGCTCGTCGAGGAGGATCGCCGGCCGCCGATCGTCCATCCGACGCACGTAGCGGTAGAGCCGGTGCAGCGGATCGCCGGGACCGTAGATCGCCGGCAGCCGCAGGACGGTCACGGGCAGCTTCGCTCGTCCTCGCACTCCCCGCTCGACCTCGAGGTTGTCGAAGTCGATCTCCCCGGTGAGATCGGGCGACCGTCCCGCCGAGGATGAGTGCTCGCACGGCCCGGAATCTCGCTCGCGCCCGGGCCGGCGGGCTCTGGATCGCCTACTGTCTCGCCTCAGTGGAGCTCAGGCGAATGGGCGACAGTGATCTCGTCGTCTCGAGCGTCGGCCTCGGCTGCAACAACTTCGGCAGCCGGCTCGACCTCGAGCGGACGCGCGCCGTCGTGGAGACCGCGCTCGAGGTCGGGATCACCTTCCTCGACACCGCCGACGTCTACGGCGACCGCGGC
>JBBSIG010000210.1:0-4741 GCA_038232215.1 Gaiellales bacterium
CGGCGAGCCGCGCGTGCACGCGCTCGAGCTCGCGCTCGAGCTCCGCCACCCGCTCCTCGAGCGCCGCGAGTCGATCGGGCGAGGGTGCTTCCTCCTCCGCCGGCCGGGCCTCCACGATCTGCCTGCTCTCCCCGTCGCCCAGCAGGTGCTGCCAGCGCCCCTCCCGCTCGCCGGCCCGTCTCGGCAGTGCCGCTGCGAGCTCCCTCTCGACCAGCTCGCGCAACCTCTGCCCGACCTCCTCGAGGGAGCCGAAGCGGTACAGACGCTCGCTTCGGCCCTTCAGCTCGCCGAGCGTCTGCGGGCCGCGCAGGACGAGCAGCGCCAGGAGCGCGAGCTGCGACGGCGACAACCGCAGCGCCTCGTCGAGCAGGTGCCGGTACTTGGCGGCGCGGCTTCCGGGCCCGCTCGCGAGCCGCACCCACCCGCGCCGCGAGAGCCGCTCCAGCGCGGCGCGGATGGCCGGCTCGTCCAGGTCGACCACCGGGTCGCGGTTCGTCGACTGGTTGCACGCGAGCCTGAGGGCGTTCAGCGAGAGCGGGTAGGCGTCGGGCGTCGTCCGCTGCTTCTCGACCAGCGCGCCGAGCACGCGAAGCTCGACCGGATCCGCATCCATCAAGCCTCGGCCGAAGCGCCGGACAACATCCTGCCCGCGATCCGGTCGAAGTCGTCGCGTCGTATCTCCACGAGACCGCGCCGCACGACGGATCCCCACCGCCGGGGATCCGGAACGACGTCGAGCTCGTCCAGCACGTCGGCGGCCCGAAGCTCCCGGACGCGCTCGTAGCGGACGCGGCGGCGCCACGGCCGGAAGCTGCTGCTCAGCTCGACCTGGAAGACCTCGTCGTCCTCGACCCTGCCGAGCGCGGTGAAGGCCTGAAGAGGAGCTCCGTCCGGATGCTGCTCGCGCGGCGAGTAGTAGACGAGCCGGTCGCCACGGGATAGCCGGCGAAGCGGCGCCTCCTTGCCGTGGCCGAGCTGGGCAAAGCCGCCCTCGACGCCAAGGAGGACGTGCGAGCGGGAGACGACGCCGATCCAGTAACGGGGCGGCGCGTCCTCGGAGCTCTTCACGTGCGCACGAGCGGCTTGTACTTGATCCGGTGCGGCTCGAGCGCCTCGGCGCCGCGCGTCTCCTTCACCCACTCGGCGTACTCGCCGTAGGCGCCCTCGAACCAGGTCGCCCGCGACTCGCCCTCGAAGGCGAGGATGTGCGTCGCGATGCGGTCGAGGAACCAGCGGTCGTGCGAGATCACGACGGCGCAGCCGGCGAAGTCGACGAGTGCCTCCTCGAGCGCGCGCAGCGTGTCGACGTCCAGGTCGTTCGTCGGCTCGTCGAGCAGCAGCACGTTCCCGCCCGAGCGCAGCAGCTTCGCCAGGTGGACGCGGTTCCGCTCTCCGCCGGAGAGGTCGCCGACGCGCTTCTGCTGATCGCCGCCGCGGAAGTTGAACCAGCTCACGTACTGCCGGGAGTTGACCTCTCGCCTACCGAGCTCGAGCGTGTCTCGGCCGCCGGAGATCTCCTTCCAGACGGTGCTCGCGGGGTCGAGCCCGCCGCGCGACTGGTCGACGTAGGCGAGCTGGACGGTGTCGCCGACCCGGAGCGTGCCGGAGTCCGGCTCCTCCTCGCCCGCGATCATGTGGAAGAGCGTCGTCTTGCCGGCGCCGTTCGGGCCGATGACGCCCACGATGCCGGCGGGCGGCAGCGAGAAGGTCAGGTCCTCCACGAGCAGGCGGTCGCCGAAGCCCTTCGCGACGCCCTCGGCCTCGATCACCAGGTCGCCGAGCCGGGGGCCGGGCGGGATGTGGATCTCGACGCGGTCTAGGCGCTTGCCACTCTCCTCCGCCAACAGCCGCTCGTAGGCGCCGAGCCGGGCTCTCGACTTGGCGTGCCGTGCCCGCGGGCTCATGCGCACCCACTCGAGCTCCCGGGCGAGGGTGCGCCGACGTGCCGACTCCTGCTTCTCCTCGGCGGCGAGGCGGGTCTGCTTCTGCTCGAGCCAGGAGGAGTAGTTGCCTTGGAAGGGCAGCCCGCGGCCGCGGTCGAGCTCGAGGATCCAGCCGGCCACGTTGTCGAGGAAATAGCGATCGTGGGTGACGGCCACGACCGTGCCGGCGTAGTCGCCGAGAAAGCGCTCGAGCCAGGCGACGGACTCCGCGTCCAGGTGGTTCGTGGGCTCGTCGAGCAGGAGCAGGTCGGGCGACGAGAGAAGGAGCCGGCACAGCGCGACCCGCCGCCGCTCGCCGCCCGAGAGCGTCGACACCTCCTGCTCGCCGGGCGGTAGGCGCAGCGCGTCCATCGCCCGGTCGAGGGCGGCGTCGAGGCTCCACGCGTCGGCGCGGTCGATCTGCTCCTGCACCCTTCCCTGCTCCTCGAGCAGGGCGTCGAAGTCGGCGTCCGGCTCGGCGAAGGCGGCGGAGATCGCGTTGAAGCGATCGAGCAGGTCGCGCAGCAGGCGGACTCCGTCCTCGACGTTGCCCCGAACGTCCTTGCCGGAGTCGAGCTCGGGCTCCTGCGAGAGCAGACCCACTGATGCGCCGGGGGCGAGCTCCGCCAGGCCGCTCGACGGCTCCTCGAGCCCGGCCATGATCCGCAGGAGCGTCGACTTGCCGGCGCCGTTCGGGCCGAGCACGCCGATCTTCGCCCCGGGCAGGAAGGAGAGCGAGATGCCGCCCAGGACCTGCCGCTCGGGACCGTAGAACTTGTCGGCGCGGAACATGGCGTAGACGTAGTCGGCCATGCCGGCCGACGATAGCGTGGCTCGAGCGGGAGGGGGCCGGCGCGCGCGGGCCGGTACGATGGATCGATGGCCGTCATCACCGAGCCGAAGCTCGACGCGCACAGGCTCCGCGCGGACTTCCCAGTCTTCGAGGAGCTCGTGCACGGCAAGCCGCTCGCCTACCTCGACTCGGCGGTCACGGCGCAGAAGCCGCGCCAGGTGCTCGACGCCATGTGGGAGTTCTACGCGCACTCGTACGGCAACGTGCACCGGGGGGTGTACGCGCTCGCGGAGCGGGCGACCGAGGGTTTCGAAGGCGCGCGCGAGAAGGTGCGCGCGTTTCTCAACGCCCCCTCCACGCGGGAGATCGTCTTCACCCGTCAGGCGACAGAGGCGCTGAACCTCGTCGCCTACTCGTGGGGCCTCGACAACCTCGGGCCGGGCGACCTCGTCGTCGTCACCGAGCTCGAGCACCACTCGAACTTCGTCCCCTGGCAATTCATGGCGAAGCGGACGGGCGCCGACTTCCGGGCGATCCCGATCGACGACCAGGGCGAGCTGCGCCTCGAGGTGCTGGACGAGCTCGCGCGCGCGGGGAACGTGAAGGTGGTCGCGAACAACCTCGTCTCCAACTCGCTCGGCACGATCAACCCGTCCGCGGAGCTCGCCGCCTGGGCGCACGAGCAGGGCGCGATCATGGTCGTGGACGCGGCGCAGGCGGCGCCGCACCGGCGCATCGACGTGCAGGCGCTCGGATGCGACTTCCTCGCGATCTCGTCGCACAAGCTGTGCGGGCCGACGGGCGCCGGCGCGCTGTGGGGCCGACGCGAGCTGCTCGAGGCGATGCAGCCCTTCAACTTCGGCGGCGAGATGATCCGCTCGGTCAAGCTCGAGGGGACGACCTGGAACGAGCTCCCGTACAAGTTCGAGGCGGGCACGCCCGCGATCGGCGAGGTCTACGGGATGGGCGTGGCGATCGACTACCTCGGCGAGATCGGCCTCGAGGCGATCGAGCAGCACGAGCACGAGCTGACGGCCTACGCGCTGGAGCGGCTCGCCGAGGTGCCCCGGATCCGCCTGTTCGGGCCACCGCTCGAGCGGCGTGCCGGGATCGTCTCCTTCGATCTGGAGGGCATCCACCCGCACGACGTTGCGCAGATACTCGACTGGGAGGGCGTCGCGATCCGCGCCGGCCACCACTGCACGCAGCCGCTGATGACCAGGCTCGGAGTGGCGGCGACGAATCGTGCCAGCTTCTACCTGTACACGGTGCCCGAGGAGATCGACCGCCTCGTCGAGGGCCTGCACAAGGTCCAGAAAGTCCTTGGCTGAGCGGCCCCGGTCATGAGTGAGTTCGATCAGATGTATCGCGAGGTCATCATCGACCACTTCAAGAACCCGCGCGGGCACGGGATCCTCGAGGACGCGGACGCCTCCGCGGAGGGCCAGAACCCGCTCTGCGGCGACGAGGTGTCGATCTACGTCGCCTTCGGCGAGGACGGGGAGACGATCGACGAGGTCAAGTTCTCGGGCCGCGGCTGCGCGATCAGCCAGGCGGCGACGTCCATGCTCACCGAGCTCGTGCGCGGACGTAAGGCGGCGGAGATTGCCGAGCTGCCCAAGGACGAGCTGCTCGAGGAGATCGGGATCCCGCTCACCCCCGTGCGGCTCAAGTGCGCGCTGCTCGGTCTCAGCACCCTCAAGCTCGCGCTGCACAAGGGCAAGGGGACGCCGTTGCCCGAGGAGTGGGCCGGCTTCGCGGATGATCTCGAGCTGAAGTAGTGGAGGTGGACGTCTGCCCCGTGGAGGAGCTGCCTCCCGGGACAGTCAAGATCGTGCACACGGGCCAGCTGTCGGTCGGCGTCTACAACTTGGGCGGCGAGCTTTACGGCCTCGAGGACCGCTGCTCGCACGACGACGGCCCGCTCGCGGAGGGAGACTTCGAGCCCGACGAGGGAATCGCCGTCTGTCCCAGGCACGGCGCCCGCTTCGACATCCGCAGCGGTCGGGCGCTGACGCTGCCGGCA
>JBBSIG010000211.1:0-4649 GCA_038232215.1 Gaiellales bacterium
ATCCGCAAGCAGAGCAGCGACCAGATCGTGATCCAGCTCGCCGGCATCCACGATCCGGGGCGCGCGGCCGAGATCATCGGCAAGACGGCGGTGCTGGAGTTCTACGACCTCGAGGCCGATCTCGTCGCACCCTCGCTCAACGCGCAGGGCTTCCCGGTTGCGCAGCCGAGCTTGTTCGCCCTGCTCAGCCGCGTGCAGTCCTCCGGCGAGGGAACCCCCTCGTCCTACTACCTCTTCGGCGCGAACAAGAAGCTCCGGGCCGGCCCGGCGCCCACGCGGCGTGCGCTGCTCGCCGGGCCGAAGCTCGGGGGCAAGGTGCCGAAGGGCTCCCGGGTGCTGACCGTGCCCGCAGGTCGAATCGTCATCACCTGCGGCGCGAGCTCGGTCGTCTGCCCGGGAGTCCAGGAGTCGCCGCCGACGCGGACGTACTTCTACCTCTTCAAGCACGACCCGACGAACGCCGAGCGGCCGATTCCGGAGATGACGGGCAAGGACCTGAAGCTGTCGGGCACGCGGGCCGACATCGACCCGCAGACGAGCGAGCCGATCGTGCTCATGCAGTTCACCGACAAGGGCGCGGACATCTTCCACGAGATCACGCGCGAGGAGGCACAGCGCGGGCGCCGCCAGTCGAGCTTCTCCGGCCAGGACGTGCCGCAGCACTTCGCCATCGTGCTCGACGGCCAGATCCGCTCCTGGCCGCAGATCGACTTCCGCCAGTACCCGGACGGGATCTCGGGCTCGAACGGCGCGCAGATCACCGGGATCGGCTCGAACCGCGAGGCGCAGGACCTCGCGCTCGTGCTCCAGACGGGTGCCCTGCCCGTCAGGTTCACCACCATCGAGCGGACGGACGTGTCGGCCACGCTCGGCAAGGACTCGCTCGCGCAGGCCAAGCGAGCCGCCCTGGTCGGCCTGCTCGTCGTCGCGCTCTTCCTGCTCCTTCTCTACCGCTTCCTCGGCCTCGTCGCCGTGATCGGCCTCGCCGTCTACTCGGCGTTCCTGTACGCGGCCATCCTGATCCTGAACGTCACGCTCACGCTGCCCGGGTTCGCCGGCCTGATCCTGACGATCGGAGTTGCAGCCGACGCGAACGTCGTCGTCTTCGAGCGCATCAAGGAGGAGGTGCGCGCCGGCAAGTCGGTGCGTGCGGCGATCGCGGCCGGCTACGCCAAGGGCTTCCGCACGATCCTGGACGCGAACGTCGTGACCGCGATCACGGCGCTCGTGCTGTTCTCGGTCGCCACGGCGGGCGTCAAGGGCTTCGCGCTCATGCTCCTGATCGGCACCGTCATCTCGCTCGTCACCGCCGTCGCGGCGACGCGGGCGATGCTCGGCCTCCTCGCCGGCTTCAGGTGGTTCGACAACCCGCGCTTGATGGGAGCCCAGGGCCAGCAGGGCGCCAAGTGGCTGCAGATCGACTTCATGCGGCGCCGGGCCCTGTGGCTCGCGATCTCCGGCGCCGTGGTCGCGGTCAGCGTCGGCTCGCTCGCCGTGCGCGGCCTCAACCTCGGCATCGACTTCAAGGGCGGGACCCAGATCACGGTCCAGACGGCCCGGCCGCACTCGACCGGCGACGTCGCGGCGGTGATGAGCGACGTCGGTCGGCGGGACGCGCACGTCCAGGGGCGCGGCTCTCAGACGAACAGCACGTACACGAACTTCGAGGTGCGGACACGCGCGCTCGCGGACGACGAGCTGACCCGGGTGCAGAGCGCCCTGCAGAGCCGGCTCGGCACGACCGACCGGCCGAGCGCGACGACCGTCTCCTCGAGCTTCGGACGCCAGATCGCGCGGCTCGCGATCCTCGCGATCATCGTCTCGCTGATCCTGATCGTGCTGTACATCGCGATCCGCTTCGACCTCAAGTTCGCCGGGCCGGTGATCGCCGCGCTCTTGCACGACATCGTGATCACGGTCGGGGTCTACTCGCTGACCGGCTTCGAGGTGTCGACGGCGACGGTCGCCGCCGTCCTGACCGTGCTCGGCTACTCGATCTACGACACGATCATCATCTTCGACCGGATCCGAGAGAACATCCCGCTCATGCGGCGCGCCTCGTTCGCGACGATCGCGAACGTGTCCCTCTGGGAGACGATCCGGCGCTCGCTCGCGACGACGTTCATCACCCTGCTGCCCGTGACGGCGCTGCTCGTCTTCGGCGGGGCGACCCTGAAGGACTTCGCCTTCGCGCTGCTGGTCGGTATCGGGTCGGGCGCGTACTCGTCGATCTTCATCGCCGCGCCGCTCCTGACCATGTGGAAGGAGCGCGAGCCCGAGTACGCCCGCCGCCGCGACGTCCCGATGGAGACCGAGGAGGGCGAGGTCGTGCTCGGCCGCGCCGCGGGCGCGGCCGCCGCCAAGCCCGCCGTCGACGTGACACCGGTCGCCGTCGTCGAGCGCGCCATCGACTCGGTCGCCGGCACGAGCGCGAAGCGCGAGCAGCGGCGGCAGCGCCGCCGCGCGAGGCCGCACGGACGAGCACGCTAGTGCGGCGTCCCGTAACGTTGCGCCGGGAACTCGCGTGCCGTGACGCCGCACTTGCGGCCGCTCCGCGGCCGTGGCCCTCTTTGCTGGCAGGAGTCCTCGAGCTGCCCGCTGGGCAGCGCTCGCGATGCAGGCCGCGGGCGACCGAAAACAACAGAAAACGGCCGCGCAGCGGCCGCAAGTGCGGCCTCCCGCAAGCACTGTTTCGGTTCGAACGTTTGGAGAGGCCGCACTAGTGGCTGATCCCGAGCCGAGCTCCATGGACTTCAGCGCGCTGCGCGAGCTGGCGCTCGCGGCGATCGGCGCGGTCTCACTGACCGCGGAGCGGGCCGATGCGCTCGCCGACGCTCTCGCGGAGCGAGGCGGGCTTCGCCGCCAGGAGGCTGCCGGGGTGATCGAGGAGCTGACCGGCCGCTGGCGCGGCGAGGCGACGCGGCTCGGTGAGTGGGCGGGCGAAAATCTTCAGGGGCGGCTCCGCGACCTCGGCCTCGTGACGCGCGAGGAGTACGAGGAGCTCGAGCTGCGCGTAGCCCAGCTCGAGCACCGGCTCCGCCTCCTCGAGCGGGCGGCCGAGCCGGTCCGGAGCCCGGGAGCCCGCGTGCAACACTGAGCGTATGGCGTCCTCGACGCGCAACCTCGGGCGTCTCTCCGAGATCACGCAGGTCGCCGTCCGCCACGGCTTCGGGTACTTCTTCGAGCGCCACAAGCTGACCGATCTGCTGCCGTGGAGCGCGCGGCTGCCGCTCGAGAACGGCTCGGGGCCTTCACAACGAGGGCAGCACCTACGCGAGCTGCTCGACGAGCTCGGGCCGACGTTCGTGAAGTTCGGGCAGCTCCTCTCGACCCGCCCCGACGTCGTCCCGCCCGACATCATCGCCGAGCTGCGCGGGCTGCAGGACGACGTGCGCCCGTTCCCCTTCGAGCAGGTCAGGCAGGTGATCGAGGCCGACCTCGACCTCTCCGTCGAGCGTCTCTTCGTCTCGCTCGACGAGCAGCCGATCGCCGCGGCGTCGATCGGCCAGGTGCACAGAGCCGTGCTCCCGAACGGCCGCCAAGTCGCCGTCAAGGTGCAGCGGCCCGGCGCGCCACGACAGATCGAAGCCGACCTCTCCCTGCTCTACCAGGCGGCGAAGATCGTCCGCGAGCGCGTCCGGGCGCTCGATTTCATCGACGCGCGCTCCCTCGTGGACGAGTTCGCGCGCTCGCTTCGCCAGGAGCTCGACTACCGCCTCGAGGCGCGAAACGCCGAGACGTTCCGCCGGAACTTCGCCGGCCACCCGCACGTCGCCGTGCCGCGGGTGTACTGGCGCTACACGCGCGCGCGCGTGCTGACGCTCGAGCTGCTCGACGGCATCCAGCTCGCCGACCTCGAGGACGGCGCCTGGACGCTCGAGGAGCGCCGCAGGCTCGCCTACCTGATGACCGAGGCGTGGATGACGATGATCTTCCGGCACGGGTTCTTCCACGGCGATCCGCATCCCGCGAACATCCTCGTCCTCGGCCCCGAGCGGATCGGGCTCGTGGACTTCGGCCTCGTGGGCAAGCTGACCGACGAGGACATGGCGCGGCTGACGCGCCTCTTCATCGACGCCGCCACGGAGAACGTCGAGCTGCTCCCGCGCCGACTCGCCGACCTCGGCGTGCGCTACCCGAAGGAGCGCGAGGAGGAGCTGCAGGCCGAGCTCCGCGAGCTCTACTACCGCTACTACGGCGCGAGCCTCGCGGAGATCGATCCGCTCCAGGTTATCCGCGAGGGTTTCGCTCTCATCTACTCACTCAACCTCCAGCTGCCGACGCGGTTTCTCCTGCTCGACAAGGCGATCGCGACGCTCGGCTCGGTGGGGATCGACCTCTACCCGGACTTCAACGTGTTCGAGGTCGCGAAGCCGTACGCGCGCAGGCTCCTGACGGAGCGCTTCACCCCGCGCCGGGTCGCCGCGCGCGCGCGCAAGGAGAGCGTGAAGCTCGCGCACGTGTTCTCCCAGCTCCCGTACCAGCTGTACGACGTGCTCGAGCAGTCCCGCGACGGCCAGTTCGAGGTCGGCTTCGTGCACAAGGGGCTCGACGAGTTCATGCAGCGCATGTCGGTCGCCTTCAACCGGCTCGTAGTCGCGCTCGTCGTGGCCGGTGGGCTGATCGGGTCGAGCCTGATCGGGATCTTC
>JBBSIG010000212.1:0-4595 GCA_038232215.1 Gaiellales bacterium
CGCCGAGGCGCTGCGCCAGCGTGAGCGCACGGGTTCCCCAGATCAGCCCCTCTTCGACCTCGTGCGCGGCCTGGCAGATCGCGGAGAGATTGCTGTACGCGAGGGCGAGCTCAGGTCCGGGCGGAAGTCGCTCGAGCACCGCAACGGCCTCGCGCCCAGCCTGTTCGGACTCGCGGATCCGGCCCGGGCACGACAGGATCTCGGAGAGGCAGCGGAGCGAGTCGCCCTCCCTGCGCCGGTCGCGAAGATCGCGGTGGTGCTCGAGCGCGCGCTTCACCGCCTCGATCGCCTCGTCGTTCTGGTCGGTCAGGTCGGCGAGCACGATCCGGAGCGGGTGGGAGCGATCCACCTCGTCATCGCGGTAACTGGCGATCACGAGCGCAGGCGTCATTCCTAGCCGTCGACCGAGCAGGCGAAGCACGTCGAGGCTCGCCTCGTCGGCCCAATGTACGTCCTCGAGAACGAGCACTGTGGGCATGTGTACCGCGAGCTCGCGCAAAAGCGAGGCAGTCACCTCGTGTGGTTTCGCCTCGCTTCGAACGACTTCCCCGAGCTCGCCGCCCGTAAGCTGCGCGACGTCGAGCAAAGGTCCGAGCGGCCGCGGGGTGAACAGTGGGTCACACGATCCCCACAGGATTCGCGTCGAGGACGGCTGCTCGTCGCAGAAGCACCGCAGGAGCGCGGTCTTGCCGACACCTGCCTCCCCGCCGACGAGTACCAGGCGACCGTGCCGCTCGTCACGCACCGCCTCGAGCCACGCGCGGAGCGCCTCAAGCTCGCGCTCGCGCTCGAGCAGCTCGGTCGAACGCTCGGCTGTGCTCAGCATCGTCGCCATGACGGTGTCCGCACGTGCATGGTTATCCGTATGCGGCGATAATTCAAGCGCCGGACGCTATTACGGCACCTCGTCGCCGACGAGGCCGATGTGTTACAGCCTCGGCGCTTGCTTGGCGCGCGCGTCCGGACGCCGAGCTTGCGCAGAATCGCCGACACGTGGCAGGTCCACCGTCTTCTCGGAAGAGCCGCTGGGCGATGTCCGCGTGCGAAGCCCGTAGGCGACCAGCCCGAGCGCTCCTCGCTGGTCCGCAGGTCACGCCGGCCGACCCTATCCGCCTCTGCGTAGCTCCCTTTAGGTCGCTGGTACGCTCGGCTGCCGGGATGGAGCGCCCGCCCACAGCAGCCGGAGCGGCGCCGAGGCCGGCGCGCGCGCGCGCGCGCGCCGGGCGGGCACTCTCCAGCCGCCGGAACTGGGCCCAGCTCGGAAGGTTTCTCGCGGTTGGGGCGAGCGGCTACGCGGTCAACCTCGGGGTCTATACCGGGCTGCTGAAATGGGCCGGGTTCCACTACCTGGCCGCCGCGACCGTCTCGTTCCTGGTGGCGGTCACGAACAACTACGTCTGGAACCGCGTCTGGACCTTTCGCGGGCAGCGGGGTCACGTCGCCTACCAGGGGATGCGCTTCCTCGTCGTCGCGCTCGGCGCCTACGGCGCGAACCTCCTCTTTCTGCGCGGCCTTGTCGCTTTCGGGCTCGGGAAGATCGCCGCGCAGGCGCTCGCGATCGTCCTCGTGACGCCGCTCAACTTCGTCGGCAACAAGCTCTGGTCGTTCCGCTTGCGCGCATGACGGGCGCGCCGGGCGACCTGCGCTCGGCAAGCGTCTACTAGCCTAGAGGCATGCGCTGGCTGGCCGTCGCCGCCTTCTGCGTCCTCGCGCTCGCACCCGCCGCCTCCGCCGCGGATCCGCCCGCGACGG
Source organism: Gaiellales bacterium (assembly GCA_038232215.1). GTDB lineage: Bacteria > Actinomycetota > Thermoleophilia > Gaiellales > Gaiellaceae > JBBSIG01. Next base: position 1,753 of record JBBSIG010000212.1, read on the forward strand.
CGCTCCCGAAGCAGTTCGAGCCCGCGCCGGTGAAGGCGCAACTCGCGCAGACCGAGGCGACGAGCCGCTTCCTCGCCGCTCCGAAGGTCCGCGACTGGCTCGAGCGGTATCCAGCGACGGGCCGGCAGACCGAGGCGACCTTCGACGCGAAGACGCGGGCCTGGACGGTCAAGGTGTGGTGGGGGGAGGCGGGCGAGATCGCGACGGGGCGCGTCGACGACACCTCGGGCGCCGTCACCGAGGCCTGGACGGGCCCACAGGTGGCCTGGAAGATGGCGCGCGGCTACGACGGCGCCTTCGGCGGCACGAAGATCAACAACCCCTGGCTCTGGCTCGCGCTCTGCCTCGCGTTCCTCGTCGGTCTCGCGGACCTCCGCCGGCCGCTCTCCGTCCGCAACCTCGACCTGCTCGTGCTGCTGTCGTTCAGCGTCAGCCTCTGGTTCTTCAACCGGGGCGACATCTTCACGAGCGTACCGCTCGTGTACCCGCCGCTCGTCTACCTGCTCGGACGCATGGTCTGGCTCGGCGCGCGCGGCCGGGACGGCGGCGGCCGGCGGCCGGTCTGGCCCGTGTGGCTCCTCGTCGGCGCCACCGTCTTCCTCGCCGGCTTCCGCGTCGGCCTGAACGTGCGCGCGTCGAACGTGATCGACGTCGGGTACGCCGGGGTGATCGGCGCCGACCGGATCGCGCACGGCTCCTCGCCGTACGGCCACATGCCCACCGAGGGCGATCTGAAGGCGTGCGGGCCGGCCGACGCAGACGGCGAGATCCGGGACCGCATCCAGACGAACGGCCGCTGCGAGTCGGCGAACGACCGCGGCGACACGTACGGCCCGGTGGCCTACGAGAGCTACCTGCCCGGCTTCCTCGCGCGCGGCTGGACGGGGAAGTGGGACGACCTGCCGGCTGCGCACTTCACCTCGATCATGTTCGACCTGATCTGTCTCGTCGGGCTCGCGCTGGTCGGCCTGCGCTTCGGCGGCTCGAGGCTCGCGGCCACGCTCGCCTTCGCCTGGGTCGCGTACCCGTTCACGCAGTACTCGTCCAACTCGAACACGAACGACACGACGCTGCCGGCGTTCCTCATCCTCGGCTTCTGGCTCGTCTCCTCGCCGTGGGCTCGTGGAGCGTCCGTCGCCCTCTCAGGCTGGACGAAGTTCGCATCGCTCCTCGTGGCGCCGCTCTGGCTCTCGTACCCCGAGTCCCTCCGCCTGCCCCGCGCGAAGCTCGCGTACGCGGCCGGCTTCGCGCTCGCGACAGCGGCGGCGTTCTCGATCCTGCTGCTCGAGCCGAGCCCCCTCCACGCGGCGCGCGTGTTCTACGAGCGCACGGTGTCGTGGCAGCTCGACCGCGAGTCGCCCTTCTCGATCTGGGACTGGGGCCAGTACCACGCGGGCCTCCCCGACCTCAAGCTCGTCCAGCAGATCCTGCAGGTCCTGCTCCTGGTGGGCGCGCTCGCGGTGGCCTTCCGCCCGAGACGGAAGTCGCCGCTGCAGCTCGCGGCCCTCACCGCGGTGCTCCTGCTCGGGTTCGAGCTCGTCCTGACGCACTGGTTCTACCTCTACGTGCCGTGGTTCTTCCCCTTCGTGGCGATCGCCCTCCTCGCGCCGGGCCTGCCGCGAGCGACCCGCGAGGAGGTGCCGGAGCTCGATGAGCGCGCCCGCCTCCGAGAGCTGGTCGCCGCCCGCTGACGATCGCTCGGCCAGCGGCCCGTCGTCCTCGGGACGCCGGGCCACCGTCGCGGCTGTTGCGGCGATCGTCGTCTACCTGGGCGCCTGGGCGCTCCTGCACGAGGGCTTCTACACCCGCGACCAGATCGTCGACACGCCCGTGTACGAGCGCTACGGCGCTGCGATCGCCGGAGGACAGGTGCCCTACCGCGACTTCGGGCTCGAGTATCCGCCCGGCGCGCTGCCCGTCTTCGCTCTGCCTGCGCTCGGCTCGGGCGCGGAGGACGACTCCACCTTCACGGCCCGCTTCGAGGCGCTCATGTGGGTGTGCGGCGCCGCCGCGCTCGTCGCCGTGGCCCTGACGCTGTCCGCGCTCGGGGCGGGCGACCGGCGCCTGGCGGCCGCCCTCGGCTTCGCCGCGCTCGCCCCTCTGGCGCTCGGGTCCGTCGTCCTCTCGCGCTTCGATCTCTGGCCGGCGGCTCTCACCGCCTGCGCACTCGCCGCGCTTTGCCGCGGGCGCGAGCGGCTCGGGCTGGGAGTGCTCGGGCTCGCAGTGTCGGCGAAGGTCTACCCGGCAGTCCTCGTACCACTCGCCCTCACGTTCGTCTGGCGGCGCCGCGGGCCGCGCGAGTCGTTGCTCTGCGCGGCGGTTCTGGTCTGCGTCCTCGTGGCCTGCTTCGCCCCGTTCCTCGCCCTCGCTCCCGGGGGAGTGTGGGACAGCGTCGTCCGGCAGACGACGCGCCCGCTCCAGCTCGAGAGTCTCGGCTCGGCGTTCTTCCTGGCCGCGCACCAGGTGGCGGGGGTTGGGCTCACCATGCGCTCGAGCCACGGCTCCCAGAACCTCGCCGGGACGGGCCCGGACGTGGTCGGCGGCGTGCAGACGCTCCTTCAGCTCGCCGCGCTCCTCTGGGTCTGGCTCTCGTTCGCCCGCGCCCCGTCGGTCGATCGCGAGCGGCTCGTCCTCGCGTCGGCGGCCGCGGTGTGCGCGTTCGTCGCGCTCGGGAAGGTGCTGTCTCCGCAGTATCTGATCTGGCTGCTGCCGCTCGTCCCGCTCGTGCGCGGCCGGCGCGGCCTCACGGCTTCGGCCCTGCTCGGAGCGGCCTGCGTCCTGACGCAGCTCTGGTTCCCGTTCAGCTACTGGGACCTCGCTCTCCGCTTCGACGGGACCTCGTC
>JBBSIG010000213.1:0-4581 GCA_038232215.1 Gaiellales bacterium
CAGTTCGGCCAGGGCGCCCGCGCCCACGAGCGATTCGCCGCCTTCGTCGCTGGCGGGCTCCCCCTCGAACGGCCCTGAGCCGGCTGCTCGGGACATGTCTAGCGCCCTGGGGCCTGGACAGGTCCCGAACCGGCTACCCGAAGCCGTAGGCGCCCGCGAAGCGCTCCGCCAGCAGGCGCACGAGCAGGGCTGCCGGCAGGCCGACGACGTTGGCGTAGTCGCCCTCGATCCGCTCGACGAGCGCCGCGCCGCGACCCTGGATCGCGTAGCCGCCCGCGCGGCCCCTCCACTCGCCAGTGGCGACATACGCGGCGAGATCGCGCGGCGTCAGGGAACGGAAGACGACGCGCGTCGCCTCGTGCTCGACGACCTCCCAGCCCGGCGTCACCAGGCAGAGCCCCGACACGACCTCGTGCGCTCGGCCGGCGAGCCGCTCGAGCATCGCCTCCGCGTCGCTCGCATCCCCGGGCTTTCCGAAGGAGCACCCCTCGAGCACGACTGCCGTGTCGACCGCGAGCACGGGCCGCTCGTCCGCGTCCGCCGCGACGGAGCGTGCCTTGCCGGCAGCGTGCTCACGGACGAGCTCGACGGGGTCGGCGGCCGCGCGCCCGTGCTCCTCGTACCTCGGCGCGACCACCTCGAAGGGGATGCCGAGCTGCCGCAGGATCGCCGGCCGCTGCGGCGAGGTGGACGCGAGCAGGAGCGGGGCCGGCGGCGGCGTGCTCACGCCCGCTTGCGGGCTTTCCAGATCTCCTCGGCGGGCCGCCGCCGCGCCCACTCCGCGGTCACGAGCAGGTTCCTCGGATCCGCGGCACCCTCGGGCGCCTGCAGCTCGACGAGCGCCTCCACCTCGAACCCGTGCGAGCGGAGCAAGCGGATCCATTCGCCGTAGGGCAGGTGGAACTCGACCGAGTCGTCGTCGGGCCACTCGAACCGGTACATGCCGAAGTAGTCCCGGACCAGCTCGGTTCCCGCCGGGACTTCCTCGTCCGTCGTGAAGAGCATCGCGATCGTGGAGTTGACGAGGAAGACGAGCTCGCCGCCGGGGCGCAGCAGCCGGGCAGCCTCGGAGATCCACCGGTACGGGTCGCACCAGATGCTCGCGCCGTACTCCGAGAGAGCCAGGTCGAACGTCCCAGGAGGGAGCGGCACGTCCTTCGCGCTCGCCTCGACGAGCGGAAACTCGAGCCGGAAGTCGCGCTGCATGGCGCGCGCCGTGTCGAGCTGCGCCGGCGTGACGTCGACGCCGACCGGACGCGCGCCGGCCCGGGCCAGCCAGGCCGACCAGTACGCCGTCCCGCAGCCGAGCTCGACGACGTCCTTGCCGCTCACGTCGCCGAGCAGGCCGAGCTCGCCCTCGGGGATCGACCACACGCCCCAGCTCGGCTCGCTCGACCACGCGCTGCGCGCCCGCTCGGCGTACTCGCCGGCCAGCCCAGTCCAGTACGCCCGGTTCCGCCTCGCGTGCTCGGAGAGCTCAGACGAGCTCATCGCGCGAGAACCAGAGCCCGATCTCGCGCTCCGCGGACTCCGGCGAGTCCGACCCGTGTACGAGATTGTCCGGCATCGCGAGCGCGAGGTCGCCGCGGATCGTGCCCGGGGCGGCGTCACGGGGGTTCGTCGCGCCCATCGTCGTCCGCACGACCGAGATCGCCGACTCGCCCTCCACGACGAGCGCGAGCGTCGGCGCCGAGGTGATGAAGTCGACCAGCTCGCCGAAGAACGGCTTCTCGACGTGCTCGGCGTAGTGCTGCTCCGCGAGCGCGCGGTCGGCGACGAGGAGCTTCGCTCCCCGCAGACGAAGGCCGCGGCGCTCCAGCCGGCCGACGAGCTCGCCGGCCAGGCTCCGCCCGACGGCGTCCGGCTTCGCGAGAACGAGGGTCTGCTCGAGCGCCATTCCCTACGTGCCGGGCCAGTCGTCGCGCTCGTCGGCGGCGTCGCTCGCCGCGGGCGACCGCTCGCGCCTCGCCCTCGTGCTACGGACCCGCCGTTTCGGCGCCTCGAAGGTGCCCTCGACGTTCTGCGCAAGCTGTGCGGAGGCGACCGTGCGCCCGAGCTCGACCGAAGCCGGCGTCTCGACGGGCGTCTCGCAGTACGGGCACACCTGCCAGAGCGCCTCGAGCGGCGCCTTGCACGTGACGCAGGCCTGCTTCAGCTTCGTGGTACAGACCGGGCAGACGAGAAACGAGCTCTCCACCTCGGCGCGGCACACGGGGCAGTGCAGGTCGCGGCGATCGAGCCGCTCCTCCATCGACTTGATCTCGAGCTCGCGCTCACGCACGTCGTCCAGATACTCCGGCGGTCTGAAGAACAGGTAGACGACGGCGCCGATGAACGGCGGTACCAGGCCCAGGATGGTCGCCATCCCGACGAGCCAGGGATCGTCGATCCTCCGGCGCGCGTCCTTGTAGACCCAGTACGCGACCGCGAGCCAGAAGACGACCACGAAGAACGCGCCCAGGTTGCGGATGACGAGCCACGTCCCGGAGTCGAAGAAGTCGCGCAGGCCGCCGAAGGTGCCGTCGTCGCTCGCGAAGATCACAGGAGCATCCTTCCGATCAGGTAGCCGGCAGCAAACGCGAGACCCACAATCGCGAGGATGACGAAGGCCGCGAAAGCAAGGACGGTCAGCCTCTCAACCAAGCCCCGGAATGGTACGTCTTCCGGTCGGATGACGAGAGGTCGGCGAGCAGGTAGAGGGAACCCGTGACGAGGACGGTGCCGAGCGCTCTCGCCCGCGCGAGCGCGGCGACCGGGTCGGGTTCGGCTTCCACATGTCGGAAGTACGTTCCGGCGCGACGCGCGAGCTCCTCCGCCGGCAGCGCGCGCGGGCTCGTCGAGCGGGTGGCGACGAGCGTGGTGCCCGTGCGTGCGAGCCGGCTGAGCACGCCGTCGACGTCCTTGTCCGCGAGCAGCGATACGCAGAGCACATAGTCCCGGCCCGGCAGATGCTCGAGCAGCCAGTCGACCGCCTCCGGAGTGTGAGCGCCGTCCCACACCTCGTCGCCCCGGAGCTCGAGCCGGCCGGGAAGCGCGACCTCGACCTCGTGCTCGATCGCGCGACCGACGAACGCCTCCGCCGCCTCCCGCGCGCCTCCGGCGAGCACGCGGCCGGCTCCGCTCAGGCGCGCGAGGTCCGCCCACTCCGGCTCGCCGAGCACCGCTGTCGCGCCCGGCTGCAAGACGGCGAGCTTCTCTCTCGCGATCTCCTCCCGCGTGTCGCCCAGCACCTCGGTGTGCTCGAGCGAGACGTTCGTGAGCAGGACGACGGGAGCGTCGAGGACGTTCGTCGCGTCGTGCCGCCCGCCGAGGCCGGCCTCGACGACGGCCGCGTCCACCTCCGCCTCCGCGAACGCGCGCAGGGCGGCGGCGGTGAGCACCTCGAACTGGGTGGCGCCTAGCCGCTCGGCCGGAGCGCAAACCGCTCCCACGACCGCCTCGAAGTCGACCTCCTCCCCGTCGAGCACGATCCGCTCGTTCCAGCCGCTCACGTGCGGCGACGTGTACGCGCCCGTCCTGAGCCCCTCCGCGTGGAGGAGAGCAGCCGCCGTCCTCGTGGCCGTCGACTTGCCCTTCGTCCCGACCACGTGGAGCGAGCGGTACCGCAGCTGCGGATCGCCGAGCTCGGCGAGGAGCGCGCGCATCCGGTCGAGGCCGAAGCCGTCCTTTGGCCACGGGCTGAGCGAGGCCAGCCACTCGGAGCTCGTCTCAGTGTGCGAGCGCATCGAGCTCGCGCCGGTAGCGCTCGAGCTTCTCCCGCTCGGCCTCCACGACCTCCGCCGGCGCCCGGGCCACGAAGCGCTCGTTCGCGAGCATGCCCTCGGCGCGCGCGATCTCCTTCCGGAGCCGGTCGAGCTCGGCCGTCGCGTCGCCGTTCGCCTTCGCGCGCTCGGGTCTCACCACCGCCTCGAAGATCCGCCGCTCGTCCTCGTCGAGATTGCGGGGCGGCACGCCGCTCCGGCGGAACGTGGCCGCCGCCGCCTGCACGCGCTCGAGCGCGCGCTCGTCCCCCGCGTACGCGGGATCGGCCTGCGGCCACGGAGCGACGATCAGCCGGCTCGTGCGACCGGGCAGGCTCGACCAGATCTCCTCGGTCACGTGCGGCTGCACCGGGTGCAGGAGCTTCAGCAGCCGCTCGAGCGCCGCGAGGGCCGTCGCGCGCACGTCCTCCTCGGTGAGCCGCGGCTTGATCGCCTCGAGGTACCAGTCGCAGAAGTCGTCGAAGGTGAGGTGATAGAGCGCGTTCGCCGCGCCGGCGAAGTCGAAGGCCGCGAGGCGCTCCTCGAGCTCGGCCCGCGTTCGCTCGAGCCGGGCCAGGATCCACCGCTCCTCGAGCGCGCCGGGCAGGGCCTCGACTCGCTCGCCGGCTCCCGCTTGCAGGAGCAGGCGGCTCGCGTTCCAGAGCTTGTTCGCGAGCTTTCGCCCCTCCTCGATCGCCCCCTCCGAGAAGCGCGTGTCCTGCGTGGAGGAGATCTTGAGCAGTCCGTAGCGGGTGGCGTCGGCGCCGTGGCGCTCGATCATCTCGTCGGGCGCGACGCCGTTCCCGAGGCTCTTCGACATGCGGCGGCCGTCCGGCGCCAG
>JBBSIG010000214.1:0-4575 GCA_038232215.1 Gaiellales bacterium
GCGGTGCCGCCGCTCGTCGGCTTCGCGGCCGCGACGGGCTCCCTGACGCTGCCGGCCCTCTTCCTGTTCCTGATCGTCTTCTTCTGGACGCCGCCGCACTTCTGGGCGCTCGCGCTGCTGATCAAGCAGGACTACGAGGCTGCCCGCGTACCGATGCTGCCGGTCGCGCGCGGTGAGCGCGAGACGACGCGCCAGATCCTGCTCTACTCGCTCGTCCTCGTCGCCCTCACGCTGGCGCCGCTTCTCTGGCACGTCTTCGGCGTCGCCTACGCGCTGGCGGCGACGGGTCTCGGCGCGCTCTTCGTCGGGCTGGCCTGGCAGCTGCGGCGGGAGACGACCCCGAGGCGGGCCGCCCTCCTCTTCCACTACTCGCTCCTCTACCTGGCCCTCCTCTTCGTCGCCATGGCGATCGACCCCCTCGTCGCCTGATGAACCCGCAGCTCGCGCGCAAGAACCTCCTCTTCGGGCTCGCCCTCTTCGGCGTCTTCCTGCTGCTCTTCGCCGGCACGATGGTCGTGGCGCTGCTCTATCTCCACTACGACTGACGCTCGCCAGTCCTGGCTCGACTGGGTGCGCCGACTGCAGGCGATCGCCCAGTCCGGTCTCACCTATGCGAGGCATCCGTTCGACCAGGAGCGGTTCGAGGCCGTGCGCGACGTCGCGGCTCAGATGGCGGCGACTGCCGGGGAGGAGGCCGACGAGCTGCTCGCGCGCTTCACGGCCGAGGCGGGGCATGCGACGCCGAAGGTCGACGTCCGCGGCGCGGTCTTTCGCGACGGGCGCGTCCTGCTCGTGCGCGGGCTCGACGACGGGCTCTGGACGCTGCCCGGAGGCTGGGCCGAGGTCGGCGAGCCGCCGAGCCTCGCGGTCACGAAGGAGGTGGCCGAGGAGGCCGGCTATCGGACGCGCGCCGAAAAGCTGATCGGCCTCTACGACCGCGACGTCCGCCACAGGGCGCGCTTCCCCTTCCACAGCTACGCGATCCACTTCCTCTGCGACCCGCTCGCCGACGAGCCCGGCCCCTTCGACGCGGCCGAGATCGGCGAGGTCGGCTTCTTCGCCGAGGACGCGCTGCCCGAGCTCTCCCGCCGCGTCACCCCCGAGCGCCTCGCGCACGCGTTCGCACACCTGCGCGACCCGGCGAGGCCCGCAGACTTCGATTGAGCTCGATCTTCCTCGCCCGGCCGGAGCAGATCGGCGACGGGACCCGGCTCGCCGTCAAGGACCTCTTCGACACCGAGGGGATCGTGACGACGTACGGCTCCGCGATCTTCGCCGACCACGTGCCGGCGCGGACGGCGGAGGCCGTTCGACGGCTGGAGGCGTCCGGCTACTCGAACGTCGGCAAGACGAACCTGCACGAGTTCGCCTACGGCGTCACCTCGGTGAACCCCCACTTCGGCACGGTGCCGAACCCGCTCGCGCCCGGCCGACTCGCGGGCGGCTCGAGCGGCGGCTCGGCGGCGGCCCTCGCCGCCGGACTGGCGGACGTCGCGCTCGGAAGCGATACGGGCGGCTCGATCAGGATCCCGGCCGCGTGCTGCGGGGTGGTCGGCTTCAAGCCGAGCTACGGGCTCGTACCCGTCGACGGCTGCTTCCCCCTGGCTCCGAGCCTCGACCACGCCGGACCGATGGCGCGCTCCGTCGCCGCGTGCGCGAGAGCGACGGCGGCGCTCGTCCCGGGCCTCGAGCCCGCGGCGCTCTCGTCCCTCGCCGAGGTGCAGCTTGCCGTCGCCTGGCTGGAGGACGCAGACGAGCTCGTGCGGGCCGCTGTGGAGGCGGCGGCGTCGAAGTTCCCGTTCCGACGGCTGGTCGAGCTGCCAAAGGCGACGTTCGGGACGGTGTTCGGGTTCGAGGCCGCTGCGATCCATCGCGAGCTCTTCGCCGAGCACTCCGAGCTCTACGGCGAGGACGTCGCGGCGAAGCTCGGACACGTCCTCGAGCTGACCGAGTCCGAGTACGCGGGGGCGCTGCGGCGGCGCGAGCTCTACCGGGAGCAGGTGCTCGCTCTGCTCGGGCCCGCCGACCTGCTGCTGACCCCGACGCTTCCCTGCGTCGCTCCGCCGGTCGGTCCTGATCCCAGCGACGCGCTGACACGCTTCACCTCCCCGTTCAACGGCCTCGGCTGGCCCGCGCTCGCGCTGCCCTGCGGTCCGGCCGAGCACGGCTTGCCGGCGTCCGTGCAGCTCGTCGGCCCGGCAGGCGGGGACGGCCTCGTGCTCGCCGCCGGTGAGCTGCTCGAGCGGGCGCTGTCCCCCATTTGAGGGAGGGCAGGGCGCGGCGCTCTGCCGAATACGAGATTGCCGATGCTCCTACGCCGACTGCTCGTCTGCTTCCTCGCCGTGCTCATGCTCGCGCCGATCGCCGGCGCGGAGCGAGCAGGGCCCACCGCTCCCGGTCCCCAGCGGCTCCGGGCGTTCCTGCTGCGGGCGAACGAGCCCGAGACGCACGTCTTCCCGCGGACGCCCTCGTTCGCGTGGTCGCCGGTGCGGGGCGCGCTGCGCTACGAGTTCCAGCTCTCCACGAGCAGCGTCTTCCGCGAGGGCGGGATCGTCTGGGAGTCCGATCGAGTGGACGGGCCGGCCGTCTCGATTCCGCTCGCCCTGCCGTGGATCACCGGAACTCCGTACTCGCTGTACGCCCGTGTGCGGGCCGTGCTCACGGGCGGCGAGACCTCGTGGAGCCAGCCCTTCGGCTTCAACGTCCGCTGGCCGACGCGACCGGTCCCGCTGCCGAGCTATCCGGGCCTCCTGCGGTGGACGCCAGTCGAGGGAGCGACCTCCTACGACGTCTGGTTCCTGGAGCCGAACAAGATCGTGAAGACGATCTCGAACGTCGCCGACGAGCGCGAGTACTACACGCTCCACCAGGACCCGCGCTGGTACGGAACCGTGCGCTGGCGCATCCGCGCGGTGCGCACCCTCTACGGGCAGACGCAGAATGGGCTGCCGGCCGTCAGCTACGCCCCCTGGAGCGCCGTCTACAGCTCCACGAACCCGGCCTTCGTCGGCGGGCCGCTGACGGACGTGCTCACCGTCTCCGACGCGGTCTCGAACCTGCAGCAATCCGCGTCGCACCGGTTGATGCCGGCGTTCGTCTTCTCCGGCAACCAGGGACTGGACGGCGTGGTCGACGAGCTCTACCGCGTCTACGTGTTCACGGACAAGGACTGCGTCAACACCGTCTACCGCAGCGCGATCGTCGGCGGCCCCGCCTACGCTCCGCGCACGAACGGGCCGCTCCAGCTCCCCGTGGAACAGGCCGCCCTCGCCCGCGCCCGCACGCGCTACCTGCCGAACGGCAGCGAGGGAACCACGTTCACGTTCGACAACGACGTGCAGCCGTCCTCGGAGGAGCTGCCGCCCGTGATGCCCGACCTCTCGGTCGACGCGCCGGCAGGCAACGCGCCGTCTACTCCTCCGGCCGCGGGGACGACCGCGACCACGACGACCGCGACCCCTGCGGCGACGACCACGACGCCCACGACCGCCGCGGCGAGCGGGACGGAGGGCCCGAACGCGGGCGCCCCCGTCGACCTCTGGGACACGGAGGGGGACACCGGTCGCTACTACTGGACCGTCGTCCCGGTGAGGATCGTCGTGGCAGAAACGCTCGTCTCCTCCCTCGCGAGCTCCGCGGCGGCCGCGACGACCACGATCCAGGTGGGCGACGCGGCGAGCTTCGGCGCCGGCGACTCGATCAGGATCGGCCCGACCTCGAGTGCGGAGACCGCGACGGTGCTGAGCGTCAGCGAGACCACGATCACGCTCGCGGCCGCGCTCAACTCGGCGCACGGGGCCGGAGAGCCCGTCGTCCGAAATGCGGGCAAGGTCGAGTACCACGACGCCGACCTCTCTCAGGACGTCTGCGACGCGGGGCGCTGGCTGACCTTCGGCAAGACGAGCCAGCCCACCGTCGTCGCCTCGCCGGCGCCGTTCGCCTCGGGCCTCTCGACGAGCGGACGCCTGATCGCGGCGGCCGGCAACCGCCCCTCGTTCTACGGGGCGCCGCTCGTTGCCTGGAGGCCCGCACTCGGCGCCAGCGCCTACGAGGTGCAGTGGAGCAAGGCGCGCTACCCGTTCAAGCCGCGCGGGAAGAAGATCACGCTCTCGACGTCCGCGACGCTACCGCTCACCCCGGGCGTCTGGTACTACCGCGTGCGCGGAATCAACTTCTCGCTCCCGACGACCGCCGCCGGCCGCATGTCGTGGTCGGACCCCGTCGAGCTGAACGTCGCCCGGCCGGTGTTCAAGGTCGTCCCGAACGCGAAGCGCCCGAAGAAGAAGTAGAGCCTCCGTCCGCGGCGTAGCATCCTCGGGTGGACCCGGAGCTTCGCTTCGCGCTCGAGCTCGCCGACCTCGCCGACTCGATCACCCTCCCGCTGTTCCGCCGCCCCGGGCTTGTGGTCGAGACGAAGGCCGACCGCACGCCCGTGACGGAGGCCGACCGGGCCGTCGAGCGGGCTCTCCGCGAGCGGATCACCCGGGAACGGCCGGGCGACTCCCTGCTCGGAGAGGAGTACGGCTCCATCGGCGACGGCGCGGCCCGCTGGATCGTCGATCCGATCGACGGCAC
>JBBSIG010000215.1:0-4540 GCA_038232215.1 Gaiellales bacterium
CTTCCGGCCGCTCGTGCCGCGCGGGACCGGGCGCGTGTACGTGCGCGGAGCCTCCGTCTCCGCGCTGCTGCGCTCGCGGGCCGGCGAGCTGCTGCTGCTGACCGAGTTCCGGGGCGACGACTTCGGGCTCGTGAAGAAGGCGGCCTCGGGCGCGACGCGCATCGAGTTCGTCACCCTCCAGGGAAAGCCTGCGCTCTGGCTCGCCGGCGCGCCTCACGTCCTGCTCGAGCCCCGGGGACCGAGGCTCGCCGGCAACGTGCTCGTTTGGCAGCGTGGCGGCCTGACGCTACGCCTCGAGGGCCCGGTGGGCAAGCGCGAGGCGCTCCGGATCGCGCGGAAGCTCCGTTAGCCACGTGGGCGCTACCGCGCGGTGGCGATCGGCACTCCCCGCTCTCCCCCGCGCCGGCGAAACAGCCCCCGCCGCCGCTCGGGCGCGGCGGCGGCGAGCGCCGAGCAGAGGCCCTGATACGCCTCGAGCTCCGCCTCGAGCGGTGCCACCGCGAGCTCGTCCGCCACCTCGGCCACCCGGTGGCGGAGCGAGCGCTCCGCGGCTCGGGCCCGGCGACGGGCGCCCAGCCTGGTGACCGCTCCGGCTAGCAGGGAGAGCAGGACGCCCGCGAGCGCGCCTCCGAGCAGTAGCACGGTCGGCAGCGGGAGCCGACCCACGTGCGGGACCGGAAGAACATCCTCGAGCTGGAGGTAGCCGAGCACGCCGAGCGCGAGCAGCCAGAGCGCACCTGCGCCTGCCGTGAAGGCGAGGACGCGCTGAATCAGGTCGGCCAGGCGCCACCAGCGCGGTCGGGCCATGTGGAGGTCGGCTCCGGCCACCGCCCGATCGAGCCGGTCTGCGAGCTCGTCCTCACGTGCCGTCGCAGCGCGGCGGGCGAGGGTGGGCCAGGGATCGGGCAGCCGCTCGGTCGCCCCGGCGGCGACAGCACGGAGGGCCCTGGAGACCTGCGCGCGCTGGACCGACGTCGGCCCCGCCAGATTCGTGCGACCCTCCGCGGCGGGCCGGTCGGGCAGGCGGAGCCGCCGGAAGGGGTCACGACGCAGCCGCCGAACCCAGCGCACGGGCGGCCATCCGGTCGCGAGCGCCCCGCGCCGCCGGTGCGAGGCGCGCACGGCCCCGACGACGGTCGGAAGCCCGGCCGCTTGCGCGAGCGCCGCGAGCAGCCGATCGCGGTCGGTGCTGCGGACCTCCCCCGGCGCGCGCTCCCCGCACTCCGCCGCGAGGCGTTCGACAGCCGCAGTCACGTCGGCCGCGAGGCGCGCCGCCGCAGCCTCGCGCGCCCGCACGCGCTCCTCGAGCAGGCCGCGCAGCGCGTCGAGACCCGCACCGGTCCGCGCGGACGCGGCGAGGACCGGGAGGCCCGCGAGCCCGTCGTCCTCGAGGAGCCGACCCAGGTCGGCCCGGCACGCCGCCAGCTCCTCGGTGCTCAGGAGGTCGGCCTGGTTGAGCACGACGACCATGGTCTCGCGGTAGGCGGCCAAGCCCCGCAGATAGCGCTCGTGGAGCGCCGCGTCCGCGTACTTCTGCGGGTCGAGCACCCACACGACGAGGTCGACCACGCCGATCAGCCGCTCCACCTCGAGCCGGTGACTCGTCTCGACCGAGTCGTAGTCGGGCAGGTCGAGCAGCACGAGACCCGCGAGGCGACCGGCGTCGATCGCATGCCGACGCCTGACCTCGAGCCAGTCGAGCAGCTCGCCGCCGACGTCTCCCCAGACGGCGGCCGCGGCCGCGGAGGTCGTCGGCCGCCTGCGTCCCGTCACCGCAACGTCGGCGCCCGCGAGCGCGTTGAAGAGCGACGACTTGCCCGCGCCGGTCGGGCCCGCGAGAGCGACCACGGTGGCCTCGACCCCGAGACCGAGGCGCTCGCCGGCGCGGCGGGTGACCGCACGGGCGTCCTCGACCGCCTGCGAGTCGAGGCGCCCGTCCGCCAGCTCGACGGCCTCGGCGAGCGCTGCGAGCCTGCGGTCGAGGACGCTCATCTGGCTCGCTCGACCCGCGCCGCGGCGTCCCGCAGCCGTCCGGGGGCGTCGAGGGCGGGAGCGAGCGGGCGGAGGAGAGCCTCGAACCGCTCCCGCTCGGCGACGAGGAGGCGTCCCACCCGCTCGAGCAGGTCGGCGCGCGCCCGATCCGCGAGCGCCCGTACCGCCTGATCCCCCGAAGATCGCCTCGAGCACCTTCTGCCCGAGCGCGGACGTCCCGCCGACGATCGCAGCCTCGGCGCCGGTCAGCCCGCCCGTATGGACGAAGACGGCCAGCATGACCGTGAACCCCGCGCCGTTGACGCCGAGCGACGCGAGCCGGGCGCTCGTCCGCTTCGCAGCCCCTTCGCGCTGTACGAGCTCGAAGACCGACGTCTGCCAGGAACGGACCTCGTCCCGCGTCCGCCCGACGAGCTCTGCCGAGGCGGCGTCGAGCCGCGGGGCGTCCGCGAGCAGGGCGCGTCCGGACACGCGCTCGCGCCAGGCTCGCACGACCCGCTCGGCGGCGCGGTCCCCGGCAGCCTGCACGAGCGCGTCGACGCTCGTCTCGACGGCCGGAGCTCCGCGGCGGCCGCCGGCTTGCCCGTGACGAGCGCGCGCACCCGGTCGCGCACCCACCCGACGCGGCCTTCGAGCGCGCGCATCACCTTGCCCGTGCCGACGACGTCCTGCCAGCGTGCGAGCACCTCGCCGCGCAGGAGCGCCCCGCTGCGAAGCGCCTCGTCGACCTCCTCGAGCGCCCGGTCGTAGGCTCCGTCCAGCCCGGCCTGCAGGTCGGAGCTCACGGCGAGCTGGGCCTCGAGAGCAGCGGCAAGCCCGCCTACCCGGCCGCCGAGGCTGTCGAGCGCCCCCTGGAGGGTGCCGCGAACCAGCGCTGCGCGCGCCTGGGCGTCGGCCGCGAGCTCGTCCAGCCAGCGGCGTACGGGAGCGAGGGCTGCCGCCGGCAGCAGCCCGTCCTCGAGCTCCGTCTCGGGCACGACGAGCAGCCGCGGCCGCGAGAGACCGTGCTCGGCGAGCATGCTCCGAAGGTGCCCGCTCACCTCTTCGACGGCGTCCGGCGGTACCCGGTCGAGCACGACGGCGAGCGCCGTGCTTCGCTCGCGGGCCGCGTGCAGCAGCTCCCACTGCACGGCGTCGGCATAGCGGGCCGCGGTCGTCACGAAGAGCCACGCGTCCGCGGCCCCGAGGAGCTGGCGTGCGAGGGTGCGGTTCGACACGACGAGCGAGTCGATGTCCGGCGAGTCGAGCAGCGCGAGCCCGGCCGGCAGGACGTCCGTCGGGACGAGCCGCAGGCTTCCCGCGGGCGCCGCCCCGCCGGTCGTCCGGCTGAGCGCCGGGAGCACCCGCTCGCCCTCGAACCAGCGCACGTCCTCCGGGTGGCAGACGAGCACGGGCGCGCGCGTGGTCGGCCGGAGCACGCCGGCCTCCGACACCACCGCGCCCACCAGGCTGTTCACGAGAGTGGACTTTCCGGCGCCCGTAGAGCCGCCGACCACCATCAGGAGCGGGGCGTCCATCTGCCGTAGACGAGGCAGCACGTAGTCGTCGACCTGTGCCGCGAGCTCGTCGCGGGCGCGGCGCGCCTCCTCGACTCCTGGCACGTCGAGCCCGAGCGGGATCGCGTCCAGCTCGGCCCGCAGGGCAGTCAGGGCGTCCGCGAGGGCGCCGGGGGTCTCGGGCGTCACGCAGCCGAGGTTTCCCGATTCCGGCCCGCGCGAAGCCTCGCCCAGCAGCGCCTCGAGTGACAGAGCTCGCCGCGACCCAGCAGAAGCGGTGCGGCACCGGGGAGCCGCCCTGCGCGGCTCCCCTACCGCCTCGTGCTCGGTCGTCCGGTCGCTCAGGCGGCTTCGAGAGCCGACGTGATCTTGTCGATCGCGCCCGTCTCGCCCGCCGCCACGCCGTCGGCCGCCTCGGCGACCGACCGGGCGACGTCGCCCCCGAACCGCCGGTAGGCGTCGACCTCGTCGGGAGCCTTCGCCTGGAGCGCCGAGGTCGCCCTCCGCAGGGCGCCCAACGTCTCCGACTCGAGCTCCTGGGGCTTCAGCCCGAGGCCGAAGCCGGCAGCGGGCGACTCCGTGAGCTCCCGGATCAGCTCGCTCTCGTGACCGCGCCGGGCTTCCGCGAGGTGACGACCGGCGGCCCCCGCCTCCTTGAACGTCTCGAAGAAACCGGGGTCGCTGACCGAGACGAGGAGCGCCGTGCCCATGATCCCCTGCTGCAGCCCCTTCCACTCCTCCTGGGTGAAATCCGCCTTCCCTGCCATCGCTCCTCCTCGTCGTCGGTGGAACCCTTTTATGCCTGGGCCTCGCGGCGGCGACACCTCAGCTCTCCCGGGAACCGGGCGGGCCGGTTCCTATACTCGTCGATCCGCCGGCGGTCGGCGGTGCGCCGAGGCGCCCGACGGAATGGAGACGGGATGGCACTGAGCGAGCTCGAGCAACGGATCGCGGACGAGGTCGAGACCAGGCGCGAGGAGCTCGTCGAGCTTACTTCCGACCTCGTCAGGTTCGACACGACCGCCCGGGAGCCGGACGATCCCCCACGCGAC
>JBBSIG010000216.1:0-4482 GCA_038232215.1 Gaiellales bacterium
GATAAGCATGTCCACGGATATCGGCGCTCCCTGCGTCCTTCCCTCGCTTGCTCTTCGCCCGCCGGGAACGGCGGGTGGCTTTTTGGACAGGCCCTTAGCGCCGTTCCCGGCGAGCTTTCCGCCCTTACCGGGAGCAATCTGCCGGGGCGAGAGCTAGACTGACCCTCGCCGGGGGCGGCAGGCCGCTTCCACCACATCCTGACGAGCCGAGCGCCTTCTTCCGAGGAGACTCATGCCTGAGAGCGAGAACGGACGAAACGGCCGCGGGGCCGGCAAGATCGTCGAGATCAAGGGCGTCGTCATCGACGCCGTGTTCGCAGAGGGGCTGCCCGAGATCAACAGCGCGCTGCGGATCGATCTGCCGGGGGTGGACGGGAGCGACGCCACAGTCCTGATCGCCGAGGTGCAGCAGCATCTCGGAGACGACCGGGTGCGTGCGGTCGCCATGGACTCGACCGACGGGCTCGCGCGCGGTCTGGACGTATTCGACACGGGCGGCCCGATCTCCGTCCCCGTGGGCGACCAGACGCTCGGCCGCATCTTCAACGTGCTCGGCCAGACGATCGACGAGCGCGGCGACCTCCCGACCGAGGGTGAGCGCTGGCCCATCCACCGCGACCCGCCGACCTTCAGCGAGCTCTCGCCGACGACGGAGATCTTCGAGACCGGGATCAAGGTCATCGACCTCCTCGCCCCATACGTCAAGGGCGGCAAGGTCGGCCTCTTCGGCGGCGCCGGCACGGGCAAGACGGTGCTGATCCAGGAGTTCATCCACAACATCGCGAAGCAGCACGGCGGCGTCTCGGTCTTCGCGGGCGTCGGCGAGCGCACGCGCGAGGGCAACGACCTCTGGCTCGAGATGCAGGAGTCGGAGGTGCTCGACAAGGTCGCGCTCGTCTACGGGCAGATGAACGAGCCGCCGGGCGCGCGCCTCCGAGTCGGCCTCTCCGGCCTCACGATGGCGGAGTACTTCCGCGACGAGGGTCAGGACGTGCTGCTCTTCATCGACAACATCTTCCGCTTCGTGCAGGCCGGCTCGGAGGTCTCGGCGCTCCTCGGCCGCATGCCGAGCGCCGTCGGCTACCAGCCCACGCTCGCGACCGAGATGGGGCAGCTCCAGGAGCGGATCACGTCGACCCGCAAGGGCTCGATCACGTCGGTGCAGGCCATCTACGTGCCGGCGGACGACCTCACGGACCCGGCTCCCGCGAACACCTTCGCTCACCTGGACGCGACGACCGTGCTCTCGCGCGCGATCGTCGAGCAGGGCATCTACCCGGCCGTCGATCCCCTCGACTCGACGTCGAGGGCGCTCCAGCCGGGCATCGTCTCCGACGAGCACTACCAGACGGCCACGCGCGTGCAGGAGCTGCTGCAGCGCTACAAGGACCTGCAGGACATCATCGCGATCCTCGGCATCGACGAGCTCTCGGACGAGGACAAGCTGATCGTGCAGCGCGCGCGGAAGATCCAGCGCTTCCTCTCGCAGCCGAACTTCGTCGCCGAGCAGTTCACGGGGACACCCGGGGAGTACGTGCGGCTCGAGGACACGATCAAGGGCTTCCGCGAGATCCTCGAGGGCAAGCACGACGATCTGCCCGAGCAGGCCTTCTACATGGTCGGCACGATCGAGCAGGCCGCGCAGAAGGGCCGCGGCGGCGCCGGTCAGGAGGAGGAGCAGGCCGCCGAGCCGGAGCCCGAGACGGAGCCGCAGCCCGAGCCGGAGCCCGAGCCGGCGGCGGCCTAGCGTGGCCGACGAGCGGCGCAGCTTCGACGTCTCGCTCGTGACCCCGGAAGGCGCCGCGTTCGAGGGTACGGCCGAGCTGCTCGTCGTCCCGGGCGCAGCCGGCGAGATCGGCGTCCTCGCGCGCCACGCCCCCCTCGTGGCGACGCTGAAGGCCGGCTCGACCCGAATTCACGTCGGCGGCGGCGAGGTGCAGGAGTTCGCCACCGGACCGGGCTTCTTCAAGGTCGAGCAGGACCGGGCGATCGCCCTCGTGGACGACGCCGTCTCCGCGAAGGAGATCGACGGAGGGCGGGCGCGCGAGCAGCTCGAGACGGCCCAGGCCGAGCTCGCCCGCCTCGACGCGGGCGAGTCGCAAGCCGATCGCTGGCAGCTCGAGCAACGGATCAGGCACGCGGAGAACCAGCTCGCGGTCGGCGGCGGCGGCGGGGCGGGGGAGACTCCGACGGCCAAGACGAGCTCCGGCTCCACGTAGGTCTCCTCGGCCCCGCCCCGAAATGGGGGTCAGAGGGCTGCTACCCTCCGATGACCTGGGGGTTTGTGGCAGCTTGGCGACCAGGCGAAACATCGCCTAAAGAGCCGCGGGCCCCGTCCGGCTCCCGCACTCTCTAGGCGGGGGAGCGGAGAGACGTGACGGACGCACAGAGACGACTGGAGAGCCTCCTCGCCGAGCGCATCCTCGTGCTTGACGGCGCCTGGGGAACGATGATCCAGAGCCGCGGGCTCGGCTCCGAGGACTACCGGGGCGAGCGCTTTCGCGCGCACGGGCGCGATGTCACGGGCGATCCCGACCTGCTCAACCTGACGCGTCCCGAGGTTGTCTCCGACATCCACCGCGCCTATCTCGACGCGGGTGCGGACATCACTACCACGAACACGTTCACCGCGACCTCGATCGGCCAGGCCGACTACGGGCTCGAGGAAACCGTCTACGAGCTGAACGTGGCGGGCGCTCGACTCGCGAAGGAGGCGGCCTCGCAGTACGCCGACCGTTTCGTGGCGGGCTCGCTCGGCCCGCTCAACCAGACGCTCTCGCTCTCGCCGAAGGTCGACGACCCGGCGTTTCGCAACGTCACCTTCGACGACGTCTGCGAGTCGTACGCCGAGCAGATCCGCGGCCTCCGGGACGGCGGGGCCGATCTCCTGCTGCTGGAGACGATCTTCGACACCCTGAACGCGAAAGCGGCGATCGCGGCGGCGAAGGACGTCGCGCCCGAGCTGCCGCTCTGGATCTCGGTCACGATCGTCGACCTCTCGGGCCGGACGCTCTCCGGGCAGACGATCGAGGCGTTCTGGGCGTCGGTCGAGCACGCCCGGCCGCTGATCGTCGGCGTCAACTGCTCGCTGGGGGCGCGCGAGCTGCGCCCGTACGTGGCCGAGCTCTCCCGGATCGCGGACACGTACACGAGCTGCCATCCGAACGCGGGCCTGCCGAACGCCTTCGGCGGCTACGACGAGGGGCCTGAGACGACGAGCGCGCTTCTACGCGAGTTCGCGGAGCACGGGCTCGTGAACGTCGTGGGCGGCTGCTGCGGCACGACGCCGGCCCACACCAGGGCCATTGCGGACGTGTCCAGCGCCCTGGGGCCTAGACAGGTCCCGAAGAGGCAGGCGGCGACCCGGTTCAGCGGGCTCGAGCCGTTCACGATCACGCCCGACACGAACTTCGTGATGGTCGGCGAGCGCACGAACATCACCGGCTCCACCCGCTTTCGCGACCTGATCAAGGCCGGCGACTACGCGGCCGCGGTCGACGTCGCGCTCGAGCAGGTGCGGGGTGGGGCCAACGTCCTCGACGTCAACATGGACGAGGGCATGTTGGACTCCGAGCAAGCGATGACGACCTTCCTGAACTTCATCGCAACCGAGCCCGAGGTCGCGCGCCTGCCGATCATGGTCGACAGCTCGAAGTGGTCGGTGATCGAGGCGGGCCTCAAGTGCGTCCAGGGGAAGGGCATCGTCAACTCGATCAGCCTCAAGGAGGGCGAGCAGGACTTCCTCGCGAAGGCGCGGCGCGTGCAGCGCTACGGCGCCGGCGTCGTCGTGATGGCGTTCGACGAGCAGGGGCAGGCCGAGACGGCCGAGCGGAAGGTGGAGATCTGCGGACGCGCGTACGACCTCCTCACGAACGTCGTCGGGATCCCGCCCGAGGACATCGTCTTCGACCCCAACATCCTCGCGATCGCGACGGGGATGGAGGAGCACAACGCGTTCGCGAAGAGCTTCATCGAGGGCACGCGCCTGATCAAGGAGCGCTGCCCCGGCTCGAAGGTCAGCGGCGGCGTCTCCAACCTCTCCTTCTCGTTCCGCGGCAACGACGCCGTGCGCGAGGCGATCCACTCGGCCTTCCTCTACCACGCCATCCAGGCGGGGCTCGACATGGGGATCGTCAACGCGGGTCAGCTCGTCGTCTACGAGGACATCCCGCCCGAGCTGCTCGAGCACGTCGAGGACATCCTCTTCGACCGCCGTCCCGACGCGACGGAGCGGATGGTCGAGCTCGCCGAGCGGTTCAAGGGCGAGGGAACGCGGCGCACGCTCGACCTCAGCTGGCGCGAGAGCACGGTGTCCGAGCGGCTCTCCTACGCGCTCGTCCACGGCGTCGTCGACTACGTCGAGGAAGACACGGCGGAGGCGCGGCAGGCCTATGCGCGTCCGCTCGAGGTCATCGAGGGGCCGCTCATGGACGGGATGAAGATCGTGGGCGACCTCTTCGGCGCGGGCAAGATGTTCCTGCC
>JBBSIG010000217.1:0-4355 GCA_038232215.1 Gaiellales bacterium
GCGACTCGGCCAGGGCGATTCGGCCCTCGAGGTCGCCGAGGGCGTCGTCGGTCTCGGCCGCCTCGACGGGGCGCAGCCCGACGGCGGTCGCCAGTCCCCGCAGGAAGGCCGACTCGGCGATGAGCGTGCCGTCGAGGCCGTGCCGCTCGAGAAAGGTCGGGATGCGGCGCCGCCGGCCCCACCACTTCAGCGTGATCACGTTCAGCGCCGGAGCGCCACGCGCGCCCCGCGCCGTGTTGACCCGGTGCGTCGCGAGGAGCTCGATCGTGCTCCGAGTCCACCGCTCGACCGCCCGCGCGGTGCGCTCGGCCTCCGGCACGATCGGCTGCGGGCGCAGCACCGGATGCCGGTCGCGGAAGAACGCGTCCGTGTCCGTGACCCGCTCGTCGGCTCCGCCGGCCACACGCAGAACCGCCTCCCCGCGCCATACGTGCGCGAGCGAGAAGGTGAGGCCGTCGACCTGGAGCCCGTCGCACGCCTCGACGAGGGCCCGGGCGTCGTCCTCGTCCTCGCCCGGCTGCGGGCGTCCGGTCAGCCAGAGCCCGTCCGGCCGCCTCTCTGCCGGACGCAAAGCGGCATACGCGAGCACCTCGTCCTCGCCGACGGCCTGGCCGCGCCCGAGCGCCTCGAAGACGGCGCGGCCCGGGAACTCGTCCGGCCGGTAGCCGAGCATCGACCAGTGCGCCACCTCGCTCGACGGAGCCCGCCCGGGGCCGATCGAGTAGAGCACCCCGCACGACCCGCTCGCGGCCAGGCGGTCGAGGTTCGGAGTCGCCGCCGCCTCGTTGCCCGAGCGCCCTTCGAGCGCTGCGTGCGCGCGGTCCCCGAGACCGTCCAGCAGGATGACCACGATCGGGAGCACCGGCGGCAGGCTACTGCGGGCGCTGGTCGCGGGCCGGTCTGCTCGCGGAAAGCCTCTGGGGCCGAATCGTCTCGCATCCGGCACGCTCCCGTGCCGGATGCGTGCGCTCCTGCTCGATACGATCGCGACGGGGAGGAGGTGGAGTGTGCCTGTAAGCGGGCCGCGTCACACGGCGACGCGCTCGAGCTCTCTGAGCACACGGGCGACGCCCGGCGGCACGAGCGACTCCCAGCCTCCACCACCTCTGAGCGCCTCACGCACGTCGATGCCCGAGACCGCCTTCTCCACCCCCTCGTCGAGGATCACGACCTCGTAGCCCGCCTCACGCATGCGCTCCAGCTTCGTCCCGCCCCAGGCCGAGAAGAGCCGGACGTACTGCGTCACCCCTTCCGGCACGTACGCCGGCCAGAGCTCGGGCTCGTTGACCGGAAACGGGATCACGTGCACCGTGCCCGCCGCGAGTCCGAGGTCGGCGGCGGCCGCCTCCACCATCAGCAGGCGCTCGGTGTACGTGAACGGATTCGACTCCGGCAGATGCCGGAGCGGATCGCTCGCCTCCTTCTTGATACGCCACGGGTCCGGGTTCGTGATCCCGACGAAAACCTCGTCCGAGCGCTCGGCCGCGCCTCTCAGATACTCGAGATGCCCGTTGTGGAACGGCTGGAAGCGACCGTGCACCATGCCCCGCGCGCCCGGTCGGCCGCGCTCGGGCCTCATTCCACGGAGACTCCGGCGCCCTCCTCGACCGTACCGACTCGCCGGATGAAGAGCCTGCGCGCGTCGAAGGCGGCCTCGAGCGCGGCGCCGCGCTCCGCCGGCAGCGACACGAGCAGTCCGCCCGCCGTCTGCGGGTCGTAGGCGAGCGCCGTCAGGGTCTCGGAGACCGCCCCCGCCGAGACGTGCGCGCCGGCGAAGTCGCGGTTCCGCGGATCCCCGGACGTCCGAACGCCGCTTCGCGCGAGGTCCAGCGCGCCGTCGATCGCGGGGAAGCGCTCCGACTCGAGCCGGATCCGCACGCCGCTCCGCTCGGCCATCTCGTGCGCGTGCCCGAGCAGGCCGAAGCCGGTCACGTCGGTTACGGCGTTTGGCTCGAGCGGCCGCAGCACCTCCGCGGCACCGTTGTTCAGCGTCCGCATCCACCGGACGGCCCGGTCGAGCTGCTGCGTGCCGACGAGACCGCGCTTGTACCCGCTCATGATCAGCCCCGTGCCGAGCGGCTTCGTGACGAAGATCGAGTCACCGGGTCGGGCGCCGTTCTTCGGCCAGACGCCCTGCGGGTGAACCGTGCCGATCACCGCGAGCCCGTACTTCGGCTCGGCGTCCCGGATCGTGTGGCCGCCTGCCAGCAAGCCTCCGGCCGCCCTGACCTGAGCGGCAGCGGCCGCAAAGATCGCCGCGAGCATCTCGATCGGCAGCTCCTCCGGGAAGGCGGCGATCGAGAGCGCGAGCAGCGGGGCCCCACCCATCGCGAAGACGTCGTTCAGAGCGTTCGTCGCGGCAATCGCGCCGTAGTCGGCCGGGTCGTCGACGACCGGGGGGAAGAAGTCGAGCGTGAAGACGAGCGCACGCTCGTCGTCGAGTCGGTACACGGCCGCGTCGTCCGCCGGAGCGAGGCCGACGAGGAGGTTCTCGGCCTCCACCGGCACGAAGCCGGCCAGCAGCTGCTCGAGACGTGCGGCCGAGTACTTGGCGGCGCAACCGCCGCACGACGCCAGGTCCGTGAGCTTGATCGTGTCCGCGGCTTCCACTCCGTCCTCCTTGCTCGCGCCCAAATGTAGGGGTAGCACGTCGGTTCGTCCATAGACGAGCGACGAGCGCCCCCGTTACAACGGCCCGCAGGCCACGCGACCTTCCTCTCACAGTCGGCTCCTCGGCAGCCGGAGCGGCTCCGCCGCGCGGGAGCGCAGGCGCGCCCCGGCTACGACGCAGGGCCGAGGAAGGAGCTCGCGGGGGACCCCTCGATTCCCCCGCGTTCTCTACGGGCCTTTCTCGATCGGGACGTCGACGAGGTTGCCCCACTCCGTCCACGAGCCGTCGTAGTTCCGCACCTCCGCGTAGCCGAGCAGCTCCCGGAGGACGAACCACGTGTGCGCGCTGCGCTCGCCGATGCGGCAGTACGCGGTGACGGCCTTGTCGGCGGTGACGCCCTTGCCCTCGTAGAGGGATCGCAGCTCGTCGGCCGACTTGAACGTGCCGTCGTCGCGGACGGCCTGGGCCCACGGGATCGACTGCGCGCTCGGGATGTGCCCCGCCCGCTGCGCGCCCTCCTGCTCGTACCCCGGAGGAGCGACCAGATCGCCCGAGTACTCCTGCGGGCTGCGCACGTCCACGAGCGCCTTGTCCGGCGCGCCGATCGTCTCGCGAACTGCGTCGCGGTAGGCGCGGATCGACTCGTCGCGGTCCTTCGCCTGGTACGACGCGGCCTCGGGGCTCGGCACCTCGGTCGTCTGCTCGCGACCTTCGTCGATCCACTTCTGACGCCCGCCGTCGAGGATGCGAACGCTCTCGTGACCGTAGATCTTGAGGTACCAGTACGCGTACGCCGCGAACCAGTTGTTCTTGTCGCCGTAGAGGACGACGGTCGTGTCGTTCCCGATCCCGAGCCCGCCGAGCAGACGCTCGAACTCTGTCTTCTCGACGAGGTCGCGCTCCAAGGCGTCCTGGAGATCCTCGCGCCAGTGGAGCTTCACGGCACCCGGGATGTGCCCCTCGTCGTAGAGGTCGGGGTTCTCGTCCACCTCCGCGACGGACAGACCGTCGTCGGAGAGGTGCTCCGCGAGCCACTCCGTCGTGACGAGAACCGGCTTGTCGTAGCCGTTGTCGGTCATGAGCCCTCCTAAAACTGTCGAAAATGAAGTTTTGATCCTACCGCAGCGTCCCGGGGCTGCTCAACCCGCGAGCCTCGCCCGCACGGCCGACGTGAGCTCGCGGACGGAGACGGAGCCCTCGAACCGCTCGGCGATCCGCCCGTCGCGACGAACCAGGAAGACCCAGGGCTCGCTCGGCAGGCGCCACTCGCGGACGAAGCGATTCGTTCCTCGTCTTGACGACGAGGTTGCCGAGGCCCTGGATCGGCCTCCCGCCCTCCGGCTCCGCCAGCAGCCAGTACGTGCCGGCGCGGGGACGCGCACCCGTGTCACGTACAGGTGCGAGACGTCGTCTGAGTCTCCGGCGCCCGGTACGCCCACAGGCTCGAGCCGCGCCGTCGTGCGCAGGAAGGTCCGCGCGTCGCGAGCGCGCGCGGGCGGAGAACCGCTCGTCCGTCGCGCCGGACGACGAGAAAGGACACCCGCACCGTTCCCGGTGCGTAGTCCGAGGTTCCCGGGATCAACGCGACGTCCTCGCCCCGGGCGAGCAAGAGCGCCTCGAGCGTCCCCGCTCGGGGCGTCGCGCGTCCTTCCCCTCCGCGCTCCGTGGAGCCGCACCCGGCCCCGACCAGCAGCACGGCGAGAGCCACCGCCAGCGCGCGCACGCCCCGACTGTAGCCGCCTAC
>JBBSIG010000218.1:0-4345 GCA_038232215.1 Gaiellales bacterium
GGGATCTCGGCCGGCGGCTACGCGAGCGGGCTCGCGTCGGCGCTCGTCTTCGGCCGGATCGCGGCCGAGCAGGCGCTCTAACGTGGGGGAACCCAGGGTTCCCCCACGGACCCCCACCTTCTGCGCTCTCGCCGACGAGCCGCCCTTGGCCTCCCGCCGGGCGGAGCCCGGCTCCGGCCGCCAGGGGCCGCGCATTCGCGGGCGCTCAAGGCTCGAGACGGGCCGGCTCAGGCGCTTTGTGAGTACGCGCAGAGGCGCGGGTCGCTCGGTAGCGGCGAAGGGGCGATCTTCGTGACCCGAAACGTCCCGTCGTCGAGCTCGAGCTCGGAGCCGACTGCCGGCGGCTCGCCCTCGAGCTCGCGGAGCTCGTAGCCCGTCGCCTTCGCCACGAAGAGCAGGTAGCGGTCGTCTGGCACGGCGGCGATTCTACGGCTGCGCCACGTAGGCCGGCAGCACCACACGCACCGTCGTGCCCCCGTCGGGGCCGCCCTCGGCGGTCAGGGTTCCGCTGAGCGTGCGGGCGCGCTCGCCGAGGGCGTCGAAGCTGCGGCGGCGGCGCTCGCCCGGCGCGTCATCCGAGATCACGAGCTCGGCGGCGCCGTCCTCGCGCTGCTCGACGCGCACCGAGACGCGGGTGGGAGGCCCCCGCAGAATGCCCTGGTTCAGCGCCTCGCGAATGATCTGGTAGAGCGCGGCCTGGGCGCTCTCGGCCATCTGCTCGGCCGCGTCGACGTCCACCTCCAGCTCGATCCCAGCCTCGCTCGCGAGGCGCAGCTGATCGGCGAGCGCGCGCACGGCCGTGCCGAAGCCCCGGTCGCGCAGGACGACCGGCTCGAGGTTGAACGAGAGGTCCCGGAGCTCCCTGATCGTCTGGCGGTGCCGCTCGAGCGCGCCTGCCACGACCTCGCCCGCCTGCCCGGCCTCACCACGCTCGGCGAAGTGCCGCGCCGCGTCGAGCATGAGCGCGATCCCGGAGAGCGACTGCACGGGACCGTCGTGCAGGAAGAGCGCGATCCTCCTCCGCTCGTCCTGCTCTGCGCTGATCACCTGTCCGGACAGGCGTGAGCGCTCCGCCTCCCGCTCCGCCGCCTCGCGCAGCAGCCGTGCGTTCTCGGACTCGACCGCCTCGTGCCGCCGCCGCTCGCTGACGATCAGGGAGAGCGCGACCGCGCCGGCCGCGAGGACGAGGGCGGCGAGCACGAGCAGGAGGACGATCATCGTGCGCTCGCCCCGAGTACGGCGCCCTCTCTTCCGACGGGTGACCCCGGAGGAGCCACCCGTCAGTCGATGATCGCCTCGCGGAGCGCGATCGCGACCGCGTGCGTACGCGTGTCGGCCTCGAGCTTCGCGAGGATGTGGCGCACGTGGCTCTTGACCGTCTCCTGGCTGATGAACAGGCGGCCGGCGACGTCGGCGTTGGACATCCCGTCGGCGAGGAGCTGGAGGATCTCGCGCTCCCGGGCGGTCAGCATGTCCGTCGAGTCCTTGCTCAGGAAGGCGGGCATGAGCGCCGGGTCGACGAAGCTGTCGCCCGCGGCGACCCGCTCGATCGCGCGCACGAGCATCGCCTGCGGCGCCTCCTTCAGCACGTAGCCCTTTGCCCCGGACTCGAGCCCGCGGCCGAGCAGCGAGCGCTCGCTGTAGGCCGTGAAGATGAGAACGGCGACGTCCGGCAGCTCCTCGGTCAGCTTCTTCGTCGCCTCGAGCCCGTCCATCCCCGGCATGCGGACGTCCATGATCACGACGTCGGGGCGGCGTCTCGCGGCCAGCGCGAGCGCGCTCTCCCCGTCTGCGGCCTCGCCGATCACGCGGATGCTCGGCGTGCGCGAGAGCGACAGCCGCAGACCCTCGCGGACGACCTCGTGGTCGTCGACGATCAGACAGGTGATCGCAGGTGTCGCAGACACGGTCTCGATTGTATGTCGCCCTCTTCGGGGCGGAGCTTGAGCCTGGATCCCTAGAGCGCGAGCTCGAGCTGCACCGGCTCCGCGGGTGGCGCGAGCGGGTGCACTCGCCGGTCCCGGATGCCGGCGCTCGCGACGAGCTCGTGCACCTGCGCCCGGACGGGCTTCGTCGTTCCGGCGTCGAGGTAGGCCCGGCCGCGGTACAGGCTCTCGTACCGCTCGAGCTCCTGCGGCCACACGCGCGCGAGGCTCTCGAGGAAGTGCTCGCGGGTTCCCGGCTTCAGGTAGAGCAGGTTCGCCCAGACGTGGGTGGCGCCCGCCTCGCGGGCCGCGCTGACGACGGCCGCGAGCTGCTCGGGCCGGTCGGACAGCCCGGGCAGGATCGGAGCCATCCCGACACCCGCCCTGATGCCGGCGCCGACGAGCCGCTCGAGCGCTCGCAGACGCTGCCGGGGCGGCGCCGTCCCGGGCTCCGTCGCGCGCCAGACCTCCTCGTCGAGCGTCGGCACCGAGAAGTTGACGGCGACCTCGGCGCGCCGCGCCGCCTCCTGCAGCACGTCGACGTCGCGCACGATCAGCGGCCCTCGCGTGATCACGCTGAGCGGGTTTCGCGCCTCGGCGAGCACCTCCAGGCAGCGGCGGGTCAGCCGGTAGCGGCCCTCGGCGGGCTGGTAGGGGTCCGTTGCCGCCCCGAGCGCGACCGACTCACGCCTCCACGCCGGGCGCGCGAGCTCGAGTCGCAGCACGTCGGCGACGTTCGTCTTCACGCGGATCGTGCGGCCGTAGCGGTCGTCGGACGGGCGGTCGGCGCGACGCTCGAAGGCGCGCACGTAGCAGAAGGTGCAGCGGTGGACGCAGCCCATGTACGGGTTGAGCGACCAGCGGAAGGCCATCCCGGTGACGCGGTTCAGCGCCGCCCGGCACGGCTCTTCCCTGTACTCGACGTCCATCGTCGGCTACCCGCGCAGACTATAGAACATGCGTTCGCCTCACCCACGGGAAGGCTATACTGCGGCCGATCCGCTTGGACGACGAGCTGCCGCCTAGTCCCCAGGCCCCGGAGAGCGGGGCATGACGATCTCCCTCGAGCTGCTCGCCGTCGCGGCGCTCATCCTGCTGAACGCGTTCTTCGTGGCGGCCGAGTACGGTCTCGTGACCGCGCGCCGCACGCGTATCGTCGAGCTCGACCTGCAGGGCGACCGGCGGGCGAAAGGCGTCCTGCGCATCACGCAGTCGCCGCCGCGGTTCATCGCGGCGATGCAGCTCGGCGTGACGCTCACGAGTCTCGCGATCGGCGCGCTCGGCGAGCCGGCGCTCGCGCGCGTGTTCGACCCCGTGACGGCGACCGTGCTGGCCGTCGTCTTCGCCTTCCTGATCATCACGTTCCTGCACGTCGTGATCGGCGAGCTCGTGCCGAAGGGAATCGCGCTCAAGTACTCCGAGCGAACGGCGCTCGCCGTCTCGACTCCCGTGCGCGGCTTCTTCATCGCCTTCAGGCCGCTGATCTGGCTGCTCCAGCGCTCGTCGGAGATCGTGCTGCGCGCACTCGGGCTGCAGCCGCCGGGGGAACAGGGTGAGGCCCACTCCGAGGCCGAGCTGCGGATGCTGCTCTCGCGCTCGAGCGAGCAGGGCGAGATCGAGGAGGAGGAGCGGAACCTGATCGACAAGGTCTTCGACTTCGCCGACAAGGAGGCCTCGGACGTGATGGTGCCCCGGCCCGAGGTGGTCGCTCTGTCGATCGACCTGCCGCCCGAGGAGTGCCTCGCCGCCGTCATCGACTCGCCCTACACGCGCTACCCCGTCTACCGGGGCTCGCTCGACGAGATCGTCGGCGTCCTGCACGTGCGCGACCTCTTCTCCGCCCTGCACGACCGCGGCCTCGTGGACGTCCAGGTCGAGGAGCTCGTCCGGCCCGCCCACATGGTGCCCGAGACGAAGGACCTCGCCTCGCTCCTGACCGAGTTCCGGCGCACGAATCAGCACATGGCGATCGTGATCGACGAGTACGGCGCGATGGAGGGCATCGTCACGCTCGAGGACCTGCTCGAGGAGATCGTCGGCGAGATCGAGGACGAGTTCGATCTTCCGGACGAGTCGATCGAGCAGGTCGACGAGGACACAGTGCGGCTGGACGGGACGTACCCGATCGACGATTTCAACGAGCGCTTTCGGACGAGCCTGCCCGACGAGGACTACCACACCGTCGCGGGCTTCGTGTTCGGGCTGCTCGGCCGCATGGCGGAGGAGGGCGACTCCGTCTCGCACGACGGGATCCGCTTCCACGTGGCCGAGGTGGACGGGTCGAGGATCGACCGCCTCGAGGTTACGTTCGAGCAGCGGCGCGACCTGCGCGAGCGGGACGAGGCTGCCGCGGCCGCCTCCGCGGGCGGCGCTGTCGTGGCCGAGGACGACGGCGATCGCACGGCTGCTTGAACTGGGGA
>JBBSIG010000219.1:0-4339 GCA_038232215.1 Gaiellales bacterium
GCGGTGTCCTCCTTCCGGGAGACCGATCCGGTGGGACTGCTCGAGCAACCGCGCTTCCTGAACGCGGCCGCGGCGGTCGACACCGACCTGCCGCCGCGCGAGCTGCTCGGGCGCCTGCTCGCGGTCGAGCGCGGGCTCGGGCGGACGCGGGCGGGGCCGCGCCACGGCCCGCGGACGATCGACCTCGATCTCCTGCTCTACGAGGGCGAGATCGTCTCGGAGCCGGACCTCGCCGTGCCGCATCCGCGCCTGCACGAGCGCCGCTTCGCGCTGGAGCCGCTCGCCGAGCTCGATCCCGGTCTACCCGTCCCCGGCCGCGGGACGGTTGGGCGCCTGCTCGCGGAGCTAGACTGACCCGCGGTGTCCCACCTCGACGATCTGGACGAGTTCGAGGCCGACCTCGAGCTGCGTCTGAAGAAGGAGTACACGGCCGTCTTCGGACTGTTCCGCTACTGCGTGCTGACGCAGGACGCGACCTACCTCTGCAACCGGCTCGACCTGACTCCGGCGCACCAGCCGAGCTACCCGTTCTTCCAGCTCCGGATGGAGGACGTGTGGGTCTGGGACAAGAACCGGCCGACCCGGATCATCCCGCGCGCCGAGGTGTATACGTCGAGCGACGACACGATCGAGGAGCTGCGCGGGGACGGCGACGAGCCGAAGCTGACCGCCGAGACGCTCGCCGAGCGGATCGGCGAGTCGCTGGACGAGTGATCTCCTCCGCCTCGGTCGTCTGAGCGTGCTGCTCGCGGTCGACGTCGGCAACACCCAGACCGTGCTCGGGCTCTTCGACGGAGAGCGCCTCACGCAGCACTGGCGGATCGCGACGGAGTCGCACCGCACGGGCGACGAGCTCGGGGCGCTCTTCGGCCGGTTCTTCGACGTCGAGAGCCTGAGCGGGATCGCGCTGGCCTCCACCGTCCCGACCCTGCTGCGCGAGTACGAGCACTTCGCGGAGCGGTGGGCGAGCGCCGAGCTGCTCGCCGTCGGCCCGGGGACCCGCACCGGCATCCCGATCCGGTACGACGACCCGCGCGAGGTGGGGCCCGATCGGATCGTGAACGCGGTCGCGGCCACCGAGCGCTACGGCGCCCCCTGCATCGTGGTCGACTTCGGCACCTCGACGAACTTCGACGTCGTCTCGGCCGCGGGGGAGTACGTCGGCGGCGTGCTCGCGCCGGGACTCGAGATCTCGATGGACGCGCTGTTCGCCCGGGCCGCCCGGCTCGTGCGCGTCGATTTCGCCGAGCCCCCCTCGGTCGTCGGCAAGACGACGGTGGCCGGTCTGCAGTCGGGCCTCGTGTACGGCTTCGCCGGGCAGGCCGACGGCATCGTCGAGCGGATCAGGGGTGAGCTCGGCGTCCAGGCGCAGGTGATCGGCACCGGCGGACTCGCCGAGCTGATCGCCCCGCACGCCCGGACGATCGAGCGCGTCGACCCCTTCCTGACGCTGCAGGGTCTCCGGATCGTCTGGGAGCGAAACCGCGACCCCACCTGACTAGATCGATCGATCGATCGCGGTCACGGCCTTAGACGTCCCCGCGCACCTCCACGCCCTTGTCCGCCTCGATCTCCACGTGCTCCTCGCGGAGCTCGCTCTCGATCCGCATCGTCTCGGTGACCGTCCGCTTCCGGATGATCACCCGCTCCTTCAGCACGGTGCGTTTCGTGACCACGAGCTCCTCGGCGTACACCGGGATCGAGACCGAGCCGTCGGGCAGGGTCTCGATCTCCCCGGAGTCGGTCTCGGCCACGGGCTGCCGCTCGAGGTCGAGGTCCTCGACGTCGTACGGGAGGTCTTCCTTCACCTTGCTCGTCTGAACCCGCTTGCGCGCCCGCACGTAGCCGATTCCCCGCCAGCCCTTGCGAACGCCGGTGACCTCCTCGGCATGGAGCACCATCGTCTCCTCGCCGTGCTCGAGACCCCCCGGGAGCTCCCCGGAGGTCACGCCCGGCCGCTGTCTCTCGTCGCTCATCGCTCTCCTTCTTCGAGGCTCGTCGGTGAGCGCGGGCAGATACCCGTTCGAGCGCTTGCGGTAACGCCTCTGAGCTCGGGCTCAGCCGCCGCCGTAGATCGAGACGGGAAGCTCGAGCAGGACGTCGTCGCCTGCCGGCACGTCCGCCTGGAGTCCCGAGAGCAGGTCCGCGGCGCCCGGCGCGGCGGCCAGGAGCCGCCGCTCCACCTCGTCGGTCGAGTCGAGGAGCACCAGCTCCTGCTTGAACGCGCGCGGAAAGCGCCCGCGGCCGAGGTACCAGCCGTAGAACTTCTTCAGGAACCCACACGCGCGCGAATCCCCGAGCTCGCGCACGGTCTCGCGGACGAACAGGATCAGCTCGGCGGCGACCTCCTCACGGCTCGGCTCGCGGTCGTCTCCGTCCACGATCTCGCGGAGGGCCCACGGGTTTCCCTGGGCGCCTCGACCGACCATGACCGCGGTCGCGCCCGTGGTGGCGAGGAGAGCCTGCGCCCGCGCCCGCGAGCCGATGTCGCCCGAGGCGATCACGGGCACGTCGACGGAGTCGACGAGCTCGGCCGTGAGCGCATGGTCGGCCTGCCCGGTGTACATCTGCCGCGCCGAGCGCGGGTGCAGGGTGAGCGTGCTCGCGCCCGCCTCGACGAGCCTCGGGCCGACCGCGAGGCAGGCGCGCGAGCCGTTCTCGAGGCCGCGTCGCATCTTCACCGAGACCGGCGCCTCCACCGCGCCGGCCACGGCCTCGACGATCCGGCACGCGCGCTCGGGATCCTCCAGCAGCGTCGCGCCCGCACCCGTCCGGGTCACCTTGCGCACGGGGCAGCCGAAGTTGATGTCGACGAGGTCGGCACCGGCTGCGACGACCATGCGCGCCGCCTCGGCCATCTGGTGCGGCTCCGAGCCGAAGATCTGGATCGCGAGCGGATGCTCGTCGCCCGCCACGCGGAGGTAGCCGAGCGTGCGCTCGTTCCGGTGCTCGAGCCCGGCACAGCTCACCATCTCGGAGCACACCAGCCCGGCCCCGAAACGGCGTCCCTGCCGACGAAACGCCTGCACGCTGACGCCTGCCATGGGTGCGAGCACGAGTCGGGTCGGAACCTCCACCGCTCCGATCCACCAGGGCTCGCGAAGGTCGAGCTCGGGCATGCGGGGATCGTAGCGGCGGCGGTTTGACGGCCCCGCTCGGCGGCAGGTACCATCCGCGCCCGCGACGGCGCCCGATGCGCCGCGCGTTTTCTTTTTGGAGGGTCCAGGAGGGAAGCTGTGAAGGAAGTCATCCTCACGCCCGAGGGCTACGAGAAGCTCAAGCAGGAGATCGAGTACCTCTCGAACGACAAGCGTCGCGAGGTCGCCGACCGCATCCGGACCGCCCGCGACTTCGGCGACATCGCCGAGAACGCCGAGTACGACGACGCGAAGAACGAGCAGGCGCTGCTCGAGCACCGGATCGCGACGCTCGAGGAGCGTCTCCTGGCCGCCCGCGTGATCGAGAAGGGCGAGATCACGTCGGACGTCGTCTCGATCGGCTCGCACGTGAAGCTGCGCGACCTGGACGCCAAGCAGACGGTCGAGTACCACATCGTCGGCTCCGCGGAGGCGAACCCGACCGAGCACAAGCTCTCGAACGAGTCCCCCGTCGGCAAGGCGATCATCGGCAAGAAGAAGGGCGAGGTCGTCGAGGTCGCGGCACCGCGCGGGTCACTCAAGTTCAAGATCGTCGAGATCAAGGCCGCGTAGCGGCCGCCGGCTCCGTCGCTTAGCCGGAGGGCGAGGAACGACGCCAGGCCGAGACGGGGTGCAGCTCCCAGCCCGAGAAGGAGTGAAACTCGGCGTCGACATGGGCCGGGTCCCAGAAGACGAAGCCCTGCACGTCGATCTTCGTGCCCCGCGGCGGGAGGAATGCAGGTGCGACGCCGGCCGCAAACCACGTTCCGTCGATCTCGATATGGATCGTCTTCAGGAACGGGTTGCCGATGTCCGGTCGATTCGGGTCCGTGACGTTCGCCACGTTGTCGCCGTCCTCGATGCGATCGGGGCCGTCGGTGATGACGACGCCGCGCAGCTCGACGAACGACGGCGTTCCGCCGACGGCGCACGGAGGGTTGAGGAGATGTTGCTGCGCGAATCCTTGAAGGTGCGGCTGAAACTGCCCCCCGGCCTCGGTTGCCCCGTGTAGTGGGGACTCGCTCGGCCCGAGAATCGCCGGGATCGTCGTCACGACCGGCTTGCAGTCGACGTGCTCGTTCCACGAGACGAGGGCCGGCTCGACGCGGAAACGAGCCGAGAGCGACCGGTCCCTGGTCATCCGGAGCGTGCAGCCGGCGCGGCCCGAGCACGCGCCGCTCCACCCCGAGAAGCGAGCGGAC
>JBBSIG010000220.1:0-4248 GCA_038232215.1 Gaiellales bacterium
GGCCGAGCACGCGCTTGGATACCGGCAGCTGAACGGCCGGAACGGCGAGGTGTCGCCGGTCGCGTCGTGGGCGCCGGCGCTGGCCTCCTACGCTGCCGAGCGCGTGCCCACGACGATCGACGGCTAGTGCGGCCTCTCCAGACGTTCGACCCGAAACAGTGCTTGCGGGAGGCCGCACTTGCGGCCGCTGCGCGGCCGTTTTCTGGTGTTTTCGGTCGCCGGCGGCCTGCAGCGCGAGCGCTGCGCAGCCGGCAGCTCGAGGACTCCTGCCAGCAAAGAGGGCCGCGGCCGCGGAGCGGCCGCAGGTGCGGCGTCACGGCAGGCGAGCTCCCGGCAACGTTACGGGACGCCGCACTAGTTCTCCCCGCGCCGGACCGTCTCGGGCTCCGTCGCCTCGCCTTCCCAGTAGTCGAGCCGCGGCTCTCGGCGCAGGTTGTAGCTTGCCGAGGGGGCGCGGATACCGACCTTGTCGCTGTCCGGGTACTCCACGATCTCCGGAGCGATCGCCGTCGCCATGACGAGCACGCGCACGGGTGAGTCCGAGCGGTTGACCACCTGGTGCACGCCGTCGGGACCGCGGGGGAAGCAGACGACGTCCCCCTCGGCGAGCTCGCGCTCGCCGTCGGGATCGCGCAGCGACGGCCGCCCCCGTACGACGAGCAGCCATTCCTCGTTCGCGTGGTGGAAGTGGAACGGCCACGTCCTCTCGCCGGGATCCAGCTCGTAGAGGCTTCCGCCGATGAGTCCGGCGCCGATCCGGTCGCCCACCCGGACGGCACGGCTTCGAAACCCTGGGCGTTCGTTCTCACGGTCCCAGTCGGAGCCGTGGAGGTTGAAGACGTCCACGACCCGATTATGGTGCTTGCGTTCGGCTTCGGTTCCCCGGCTCGTTGATCCGGACGAGACGCCGCTGAATACTGGGAGCCTTGATCCAGCCGTTTACCGCAGCCCTCGCGTCCGCCCTCTGCCTCGCCACACCCGTGCGCGGAGCTGAGGTCGAGGCGGCGCCGTTCGTCGGCCGGATCACTCCCGCGTACGACGTCGTCGGCGGGCGATTCTCGCTGCACGTCGGCCCGCTGCGCGATCCGGCTATCGGGCTCAACCAGAAGATCCTGTGGGTTCTGCCTCCGGGATACGAAAGGCGTATAGGGCCGACCCTCGCGTTCACCGGGCGGCTCAACGGCGTCGTCCAGTACCGCAAGGCGGTCCCTGGAACCACTCGCGAGGGCGACCGGAACTACTACTTCCCCTCGATTCTGGCGCCGCCGCGCGCAGGCTGCTGGACGCTGACGCTGACGACGGGGCGCCTGCGAGCGCGCCTCGTCGTGCTGGTGCGGTAGAGGCGAGCGTCGCGCCTTCGCTACGGGACGTCCTTCGGGGCCGTCGGCAACGCATTCCCGATCTGACCGAGCGCCTGCGCGAACTCGCTCGGGATGATCCAGACCTTGTTCGAGCTGCCCTGGGCGATCTGCGGGAGCATCTGCAGGTACTGGTAGGCCAGCAGCTTCGGGTCGGCGTCGCCCTCGTGGATCGCCCGAAAGACGGTCTCGATCGCCTTCGACTGACCCTCGGCCTGCAGCGCGAGCGCCTGGCGCTGTCCCTCCGCGCGCAGGATCGCGCTCTGCTTCTCGCCCTCCGCGGTCAGGATCTGCGCCTGCTTGACGCCCTCCGCGTTCAGGATCGCCGCCCGCTTGTCGCGGTCGGCGCGCATCTGCTTCTCCATCGAGTCCTTGATCGAGCCCGGCGGATCGATCGCCTTCAGCTCGACCCGGTTCACGCGGATGCCCCACTTCCCGGTCGCCTCGTCGAGCACGCCGCGGAGCTGGCTGTTGATGTCGTCCCGGGACGTGAGCGTCCTCTCGAGCGCCATGCCGCCGATCACGTTCCGGAGCGTCGTGACGGTGAGCTGCTCGATCCCCTGGATGTAGTTCGCGATCTCGTAGGTCGCCGCCTTCGCGTCGGTGACCTGGAAGTAGATGACCGTGTCGATGTTGACGACGAGGTTGTCCTCGGTGATCACGGGCTGCGGCTCGAAGGAGACGACCTGCTCCCGCAGGTCGAGGAGCGGGCGCAGGCGGTCGACGAACGGGATCACGATCGCGAGGCCCGGGTTCAGGGTGCGGTTGTACCGGCCGAGCCGCTCGATCACGCCGGCCCGTGCCTGAGGCACGATCCGGACCGTGCGCGCGAGCGTGAAGAGCACGAGCAAGGCGACGATGCCGAGAACGATGAGACCGATCACTGGAGCCCCTCTCTACTCGTAGACGAGCGCGGTCGCGCCCTCGATCCGCACGACTTCCACGCGGGCGCCCGGCTCGAGCACCTGATCCTCCATGTATGCCCGCGCGGACCACTCCTCGCCGCCGATCTGCACGCGGCCGCCGTTGGCGTCCACGCGCTGCAGCACCACCGCCTTGGCGCCGACGAGGGCCGCCGTGCCCGTGCGCATCAGCGCCGGCATGCTCACGTGCCGCCGGGCGATCGGGCGCAGCAGACCGACCGCAGCGATCGAGCCGACGATGAAGACCGCCAGCTGGATCGCCGGCCCGGCGCCGGCGAGCGCGACGACTCCCGCGACGACGGCCGCGAGCGCGACGGGGGCGAGGAAGAAGAGTCCCGGCGTCAGGATCTCGCCGGCCGCGAGCGCGACGGCCGCGATCGCCCAGAGCAGCCAGGCGGACACGTGCAGAGTCTAGTCCCGGCCGAGTCGGAGAGAGCCGGCCGCGCTCTCGCCGATCAGCCGGGGCGGGCGAGCCCGAGCGCGGCCGGAAGTGCGTAGAGGTCTCGCAGACGTTCCGGGAAGTCGGGGAAGCGATCTTCCCGATCGACCAGGAGCGCTCGCATGCCGAGCGCTCGAGCACCTTCGATGTCGTCCTCGAGCGAGTCGCCGACCATGGCCGCCTCGTCGGGACGCACCTCCAGCCGCTCGAGCGCGACGCGGAAGATCGACGCATGCGGCTTCGTCCAGCCGTGTGCGCGAGATCCGATCGCGACGTCGACGTCGAGCCGATGCTGGGCGACGAACGTCTCGAGGTCGCGGGCTCCGTTCGAGATGAGCCCGAGCTTGAGACCGTGCGTACGCAGCTCCTCGAGCACGGGCTGCGCGTCCTCGTACAGATCGAAGTTCCCGGAGTGCTCCCAGGCGCGCTCGAGCTCGAGCGCGCACGCTCTCGTCGAGCGTCCGGTCCCCCCCATCCCCTGCACGATCCGCTCGGTGAACGCGATCCAGACCTCCTCGTCGTGCAGGAGCTCGGGGTGCCGCTCGAGCCCGGCGACGGCACGCTCGCGCGCCTCGGCGTAGCGCGCGGCCTCGAGCTCCAGCCCGTGGCGCTTCCCGACTCGAACGTAGCTGTCCGGGCCCAGCTCCGGCCCAGGCCGGACGAGCGTGAAGTCGACGTCGAGCAGGACCGCGCGGAGCGGCGTCACGCGGGCGCCGGGCGGTCTCGGCTCGCGCCGCGTACGCCGAACGAGCGGATCCGGGCGGCCATCTCGTGAGGATAGCTCCGCAGCGGGAATAGGCAGTCGGCGCCGACCGTTTCCACGTCGATACGTCACACAGGAGGCGAACGAGAATGGCTTACGGCTTGCTCCTGCTCCGCGTGGTCGTCGGACTGGCCTTCGTCGGGCACGGGAGCCAGAAGCTCTTCGGCTGGTTCGGAGGCCACGGCCCCAAGGGCACGGCGGGATTCATGTCGAGCCTCGGCTTCCGCTCGCCGGCGCTGATGGCTCTGGCCGCCGGCCTCTCCGAGCTCGGCGGCGGCCTGCTGCTCGCGCTCGGCCTGCTCACGCCGGCAGCCGCACTCGCGCTCACAGTCGTGATGCTGAACGCGATCGCGACCGTGCACTGGACGAAGGGCTTCTGGAACGGCAACGGCGGCTACGAGCTGAATCTCACGTTCCTGACCGTCGCGATAGCCGTTGCGGCGACCGGCCCGGGCCGCTTCTCGCTCGACCGGGCGATCGGCTGGGAGAACGACGTCACGGGACTCTGGTGGGCCGTCGGCGTCCTGGTGGCGGCAGCGGTCGTCTCGGGCCTGACCCTGACGGCCGGCCGAGAGAGCAGGGCCCCGGAGCAGCAACCGGCGTAAGAGCATGCCCGCCCTGGACGGGTGTGCCCGACTCTTCCCCACGCTTCCACGCAAGACGGTCGCGGCCGGAGCCGGGCTTCGCCCGGCGGGAGGCCAGGAGCGGCTCGCCAGCGAGCGCGCATAGAAGGAGGGGGCACGTGGGGGAACCCTGGTTCCCCCA
>JBBSIG010000221.1:0-4237 GCA_038232215.1 Gaiellales bacterium
CACCGGTGTGAAGCCGAGCGCGTTGAGCGCGATGATCCCGAGCGCGAGGTAGATCGACGAGGCGATCTCGCCGTAGGCGACGGAGAAGAGGGTCCGGGCGTCGAGCGCGCGTTCGAGCCCGGGGAGCTTCCGCGCCACGGCCGGAGGTTACCGCGGGCGGCGCAGCAGGTAGAGCCGCCCCAGCCCGAGTCCGAGGAAGAGCGCGCCCAGCAGGAAGCCGACCGTGCCGCCGCCGTGGAGCGCGGTCACGACGAGGAGGGCGAGACCGAGGGCGACGAACGTCAGCGCGAGGGCGGTCGCGAGCGCCCGGTACGTGCTCACGCCGCCCTCCGCCCCGCGGCCACCATCACCCTCGCGGGCGACTGCTTCAGGACGAAGTCGACCGTGCGCCCGAAGATGGCGCTGCGCCCGGTGCGGGCCTTTCTCGGTGCGCCCAGCACGACGATCTCCGCCTGCCTGCGCTCGGCCTCGTCGACGATCGCGCGGCCGGCGTTCCGCGCGCGCACCACGCGGGACACGACCCTGACGCCGTACAGCTCGCCGACCGCGCGCGCCCGGTCGAGCAGCACGTCGGCCCGCTCCTCCTGCTCGGGGAGCTCGGCGTCGAGCGGCAGCTCGAGCGGGACCACGATCACTCGCAGGGCGGCGATCGAGGCGTTCCGCTCGGTGGCCAGGCGGCAGGCGACGTCGACCGCCTCCTCCGACTCGGGCCCCTCGACGACCGGCACCAGGATCCGGCGGTACTCGAGCACGGCGGCAGCGCCGATCACGATCGGCGCGCGCACCGTCTCGCGGAGCGGCTGGCCGAGGCGCCGGCGGTAGCCGACGTAGCCGGCGAATCCGAGCGCGAGCCAGGCGAGTCCCGCGTAGCGGGTGGGAGCATCCTGGATCACCACCACGAGCCAGGCGATCGCCGTCCCCAGCCCGCCGAGGATGGCGAAGAGCGGCCAGTCGACTCCACGCACCCGCAGGTTCGGTCGGGCTCTGAAGACGACCTCCTCGTCGCCCTGCCTGGCGCGCAGCGCGATCAGCGACGCGTGCGCGACGGTGAACGACAGCATCGCGCCGAACGAGTACATGCGTCCGATGAAGTCGACGTTCCCGGGCAGCAGGAAGAGGATCGCGAGGAGGCCCGCGAAGACGATCAGAGAGAGCCACGGCGTCTTGAAGCGCGGGTGCAGGCGCCGGAAGACCTCGGGGAGCTGTCGATAGCTCGACATCGAGTAGGTGATGCGGGAGGCACCGATCACGCCCGCGTTCGTGGCGACGAAGAGGATCGTGGCGGCGAGGATCCCGACGTAAATCCTGGCACCGTCCAGCAGCGGCCCGTGCAGGCCGAGGTTGTCCACGAGGCCGAGCACGGGGTCGTTCTCGAAGCCGCCTCGCTCGGGCGGAAGGCCGAGCTTCGTCTCGTAGCCGCCCGCAGCGGTCCGCTCGACGGGGAGCGCGGAGAGCGCGATCAGCGGCAGCGTGAAGTAGATCGCGAAGACCGCGATCGCCACGAGGCGGATCGAGGCCGGGATGCTCCGAGACGGATCGCGAGCCTCCTCGGCCAGGTTCGAGACCGTCTCGATGCCGGTGTAGGCGATCATGGCGACGGGGATCGCAAGCGCGAAGCTCGACCAGGTCGGGGCCTGGCCGAGATGGACGTTCGAGGCGAGCGTGTCCGGGCTGAAGATCAGGAAGAAGCCGATCACGACGAGCAGGAGCTGCGTGGCGAAGTCGACGATCGCGAGGAAGACGTTGAGCTTCGCCGCCTCCTGGATCCCGACGATGTTCACGGCGACGAGCAGGACGACGACGACAGCACCGCCGATCACGTCCCAGGGGTTCGTCTTCAGCGGCTCCCAGAAGATCGAGAGGTAGTGCGGCACGAAGAACGCCGAGATGGCGATCGTGATGATGTAGTTGAGCATCTGCGCCCACGCCGCGCCGAAGCTGACGAGCTCGTTGAACGCGTGGCGCGCGAAGCTCGCGGAGCCTCCGGCCTCCGGGTAGCGGACGGTGCCCTCCGTGTACGTGGCGGCCGTGGCCGCGAAGATCAGGCCGCTGAGCACGAAGACGAGCGGTGTGAGCCCGAGCGCGATCCCCGCGGTGACGCCGAGCGCGTAGTAGATCGACGAGCCGACGTTCCCGTAGGCCGTCGCGAAGAGCGCGGGCGTGCCGAGAACGCGCTCGAGTCCCTGCTGCTGGCGGCGTCTGCGCAGCACTAGAGTCGGCTGGGCCCGTCGCTCGAGGCGACGCGTCGCTGGAGTGACGGTGCCGGCGACACGTCGGGAATCTAGTGGCTCGGCCTGACCGCGTCAGAGAGGCCGACCCTCGGGCGCCCCTCGACTGGATACGTCCAGAACCCGTCACACAATCGGCACACCTCGCTCTTGACACGTCACGGTGTCTGACCCCGTGACGGATCGTCCACAGGGCCGAGCGCCCCCGGAGCGCGAATCCGGCTCACGTGTGACGAACGTTCCACCGTTTTGGTGTCAGACACCGTCACGAATCGTCCACAGGTGGGCCCGCCGGCGGCCGGCCGGGCTCAGCCGTGGATCGAGACGAGCAGCGGGATGATCAGGATCGCGACGATGTTCGTGATCTTGATCATCGGGTTGATCGCGGGGCCGGCCGTGTCCTTGTACGGGTCGCCGACCGTGTCACCGGTCACGGAGGCAGCGTGCGCCTCGGAGCCCTTGCCGCCGTAGGCGCCATCCTCGATCAGCTTCTTCGCGTTGTCCCAGGCGCCGCCGCCCGACGTCATCGCGATCGCGAGGAAGAGTCCGGTCACGATCGTGCCGATCAGGAGGCCGCCGAGCATGCGCGCGTTGATGACGCCGACGACGATCGGGAACGCGATCGGGATCAGCGCCGGGGCGAGCATCCGCTTGATCGCCGACCCCGTGACGATCCCGACGGCGCGGCTGTAGTCCGGCCGCGAGGTTCCTTCCATGATCCCGGGGTCCTCCCGGAACTGCCGCCGCACCTCGTTCACGACCTCGCCGCCGACCCGGCCCACCGCCTGCATGGCGAGCGACGCGAACAGGAAGGGCATGAGCCCACCGATGAAGAGTCCGGCGATCACCCACGCGTCGCCCAGACTGAAGGTCGCCTGCAGACCCTCGTCGGAGAGTCCCGTCGTGTACGAGTCGAAGAGGACGAGCGCCGCGAGCGCGGCCGAGCCGATCGCATAGCCCTTCGTGACGGCCTTCGTCGTGTTGCCAACCGCGTCCAGGGGATCGGTGATCGCGCGCACGGACTCGTCCAGATCGGCCATCTCGGCGATGCCGCCCGCGTTGTCCGTCACCGGCCCGTATGCGTCGAGCGCGACGATGAGGCCCGTCATCGAGAGCTGCGCCATCACCGCGACCCCGATCCCGTAGAGGCCGGCGAAGTGGTTCGCGACGAGGATGCCGGCCGCGATCACGATCACAGGAGCGGCCGTCGCCTGCATGCCGACGGCGAGGCCCTCGATGACGTTCGTCGCGTGCCCGGTCTGCGACGAGCGCGAGATCGACTTGACCGGGCTCCAGCGCGAGCCCGTGTAGAACTCGGTGATCGCGACGAGCGCGAAGGTCACGACGAGCCCGGTCAGCGCCGCCAGGTAGAGGTCCCAGAAGCCGTACTTCCCGCCGTCGAAGGCCTGCGTGATCGGGATGAAGCCGATCGCCGACAGGCCGGTCGCGACGATCACGGCCTTGTAGAGCGCGTTGATGATCGCGTTCGAGCCCCGCCCCACGCGGGCGAAGAACGTGCCGATCACCGAGGCGAGGATCGACACTCCGCCGATCGCGAGCGGGTAGACCGGCAGTCCGCTGCTCGGGAACGCGAGCCCGAGGAGCATCACGGCCACGGCAGTGACGGCGTAGGTCTCGAACAGGTCGGCCGCCATACCCGCGCAGTCACCGACGTTGTCCCCGACGTTGTCCGCGATCACGGCCGGGTTGCGCGGATCGTCCTCCGGGATCCCTGCCTCGATCTTGCCGACGAGGTCGGCGCCCACGTCGGCGGCCTTCGTGAAGATGCCGCCGCCGAGGCGCGCGAAGACGGAGATCAGAGAGCCGCCGAACGCGAGCCCGAGGAGATCGCGGATGGCGGAGTCTTGCGAGTTGTCGAGCCAGACCGTGAGGATCCCGTAGTAGCCGGCGACGCCGAGCAGGCCGAGGCCGACGACGAGTAGACCCGTGACGGAGCCGGCCCGGAAAGCCACGTTGAGCGCCGGCTTGAGGCCGCTCTTCGCGGCCTC
>JBBSIG010000222.1:0-4199 GCA_038232215.1 Gaiellales bacterium
ATGCCCGACGGGACCGGGCCGCCCGACTGATCGTGGACGCAGGTGTAG
This sequence comes from Gaiellales bacterium, assembly GCA_038232215.1. Classification (GTDB taxonomy): domain Bacteria; phylum Actinomycetota; class Thermoleophilia; order Gaiellales; family Gaiellaceae; genus JBBSIG01. The sequence goes on from JBBSIG010000222.1 coordinate 49, forward strand.
GAGCCGTCACCGCCGCTCACCGTGAGCTGCTGGACGTACTCGACGTTGAGCGCCGCGGGAGGCAGCGAGGAGGGCCCGATCGTGAGTCCGGCGGTGCTCCTCGCGCTCGCGGTACCGGGAACCGCCCCCACGAGCATGAGCAGTCCGAGACACGCGAGCAGGTGAAAGCGATGCGGTACGGAGCGGGCGAGCGACATACGCCCGAATAGGGTAGCGACGGTCGGAGTCGAGTCAAAGTTGATCGTTTTGCAGGCATTTCGCGAGGAGGGGCCTCGCTCGTGTCAGACCGCGACCGGCCGCAGCACCTTTCCCGGGTTCATGATCCCGCGAGGGTCGAAGAGGCTCTTGATCCCCTGCAGAAGAGGCAGCAGGTCGCCGTGCTCGAGCTCGAGCGCTCCGATCTTGCCGAGCCCGACGCCGTGCTCGCCCGTGCACGTTCCGCCGCGCGCCAGAGCGTCGCGGACGACGACCTCGACGAGCTCGTCGGCTGCGGCCACCTCGGCCGGGTTCTCGAGGTCGACGTGCAGGCTCAAGTGGAGGTTGCCGTCGCCGGCGTGGCCGAGGATCCCCGCCTGGAGCCCGAGGCGCTCGATCTCGCCCCGCGCGAACGCGACCGCGGGCGCGAGCTCGGAGAGCGGGACGCAGACGTCGGTCGAGCGGGAGCGCCGCCCGGGGGTGGCGGCGGCGGTCGCGTATGCGGTCCCGTGACGCGCCCGCCAGAGCCGGGCCCGGGCGTCCGCGTCCCGCTCGTGGACGACGTCGGAAGCACCCTCGTCGGCTGCGATCGCCCGCACCAGCTCCAGGTCCGAGACGACGGTCGCCTCCGTCCCCGACGCCTCCACGAGGAGGCACGCTCCCAAGGGGTACGAGGTGCCCGAGTGGGCGTTGACCGCCGCGATCGTCCACGCGTCGAGGAGCTCCAGCCGGGTGACGCCCGCTCCCGCGGCCACGGCGGCGGTCGCCGTCCGGCAGGCGGCCTCCACGGTCGGGAACGTCAGCCGGAGCGCGACCGTGTGCTCCGGGATCCCCTGGAGCCGGAGGGTCAGCTCGGTGATGACCGCAAGCGTCCCCTCGGAGCCCACGAGCAGCCCCGTGAGGTCGTACCCGGCGGAGGTCTTCGGCGCTCGGCTACCGGTTCGGACGACGCGGCCGCCCGGCAGGACCGCCTCGAGCGCGAGCACGTTCGCCCGCATCTTCCCGTACCGGACCGTCATCGTCCCCGCGGCGTTCGTCGCCGCCATGCCGCCGAGGGTGGCGTCCGCGCCGGGATCCACCGGGAAGAAGAGGCCGTGCTCCCCGGCTGCCCGCTCGAGCCTCCCGCGCGTGACGCCCGCCTCCACGGTCGCGGTGAGGTCGGCGGGAGTCACGTCGAGGACGCGGTCCAGCCTGGAGAGATCGAGGCTGATGCCGCCCCGAAGGGGGATGACATGGCCCTCGAGGCTCGAGCCGGCCCCGTAGGGAGTCACGGGCACGCGGCGCTCGTGCGCGAGCGCGAGGACGTGCGACACCTCGTCGGTCGACGTCGCGTAGACGACGAGCTCCGGCCGGTGCGGCGCGTGCAGCGTGAGGTCGCCGGCGTGGAGGTCGCGCTCGGAGTCGCCGTCCGAGATCCGCTCGTCTGGGAGCACGCGCGCGAGCGCGGCTCGAAGCTCGTCGAGGCGCGGTTCGGAAAGCGCGGCCCGGCTCTCAGGCGGCCTCGTCGGGGTCCTCCTCCGCCGCGAGCGTCTTCGAGCCGGCGAGCGCGTCGCGGAAGTGGCGCTGCTGGATCGGCAGCGCCCAGCCGACGAGCTCGCTCACTCCAGGATGCCTCGCACGCTCGTTCATCGTCTCCAGGACGGACCAGTGACCGACCTCGGCCGCCTCGGCCATCGTCAGGAACTCGAAGGCGTCGAGCGCGTCGGAGTCCTCGTCGAGATACGTGGACATCATCTCGGCGCCCTTCTTCTTCACGTCGCGCGCCTCGTCGAGGATGGCCGTCTTCTTGCCTTCGAACGTGTCCGCGAGCTGGGTGCAGCGCTCCTCCGTCCTAGCTGCCTCCTCGTTCATGGTCTGCAGCGTCGCGACGAGACTCTCGTCCTCGTCGGCCGTCAGCTTCAGCACCTTGTCAGTCGCGGCCTGAGCGGCCATCGCGAGCCCGGTCACCTCGCCGAGCTTCGTCTCGAGATTGGTCAGCTCCGCCATCGTCGGATCCTCTCGCTTGGAAGGGGGTGCGTCTGAGGCTCACATCCCGCGCGGGGTCCCGGCCGAAACCGCAGGAGTCGCAGGTCGGGCTCCGAAGAGAGATTGGGGCTCGCCGGCTTCGTCGCGAGCCTGGCCGCCACACGACGCGCGCTCGTCCAGGAGGGTGGCAGCCGCGAGGCATCGCCCGTGCCGGCGACGACGAGTGCTCGCTCTGGGACGACGAGGAGGAAATGGCCCGCGTAGCCGGCGGCGAGCAGGCGCGGCGGCGATGCCTCCTGGTCGATCCACCACAGGAACCCGTACGGCAGGTTCTCGGGAGGCCCGCCGGCGACCTGCACGCTCGTCGCCTGCTCGAGATAGCTGCGCGAGGCGATTCCGATGCCCTTGCACTACGCCGCCGGCGAGGTAGAGAGCGCCCAGACGGACGAGGTCGTGGGCCGAGAGCCGGAGGTGGCCGAAGCCGTAGTTGATGCGTTCGGGATCGGCGGGCCAGACCGCCTTCTCGATCCCGAGCGGGCGGAAGAGAGTCTCCCCGCGAAGTCCGCGAGCGGTTGCCGAAGCACACGCTGGAGAGCCGCTGCAAGCACGTGCGCGGCGCCGTTGTCGTAGCGAAACCGCAAGCCTGGAGGCTCCAGCTCAGGAGCACGGAGCAGGTGCCGTATCCAGGAATCGCCCCGCTCCATGACCGCGTCGATGTCCCAGGCCCCCGGCGCCAGCTCGTCCCGTCGTCATCGTGAGGAGATGGCGGACGGTGATCTTTCCCTGCGGCCTCGTCGGCGAGGAGGTCGCGCACCGGCTCGTCGAGCGACGACAGCGCCCCGAGCTCGAGGGCGATGCCGACGAGTGTCGAGACGACGCTCTTCGTGATCGAGAAGATGTCGGTCGCCTCGTGGGGAGCCGCGCCGCCGAAGTGGCGCTCGAACACCACCTGACCGTGCTGCGACACGACGAGCGACTGAGTGTGCGACAACGCCGGGTCGGTGGCGATGAGCGCGGCGACGGCCTCTAGCTCGTGCCGGCGGATGTCATGGATCAAGGCCCGTGGTATCCACGAGCGCGAAGGCTCTCGGCGATGGCCGTACCGACGGCTGGGCCGTGCCTCGGGTCCACCTCGACGACGACGAGCGCCTCTGCGTCGACGCCGTAGGGTCCACGCGCGAGGATCTCTCCGCCGGGACCGACGGCGAGCGACTTGCCGATGCACGGGCGGCCGCGCCATGGCCCGCCACTCATCATCCCGACATTGCTGACTCCGATCACCGTCGCGTCGTACAGGCTGCCGAGTTCGGTGAACGAGGGGACCCAATCCTCGCCGTAGGGCTCGCGCTCCTCGTCGTGCTCCGGCACGACTGCCCAGGCCGAGGGCGAGAGCAGCACCTGCGCGCCCATACGGCAGAGCACGTGGCCGACCGCTCTCGACGTCCAGTAGTTGTCGGCGCAGATCGGGATCGCGACCGTGCCGAGCTCCGTCTCGGCGACCTGCAGGCGATCGCCGACGGAGTAGAGCTCGAGCCCGATGTCGAGCTCGTTGATCTTGCGATGGTGGAGGACGATCTCTCCGCCCGGGTCGAGGAGGATGGACGCGTTGTACAGCCGGTCGCCGGCGCGCTCCACGAGACCGGCGACGATCCAGATCCCGTTCGCTCGGGCGGCCGCGCCGAGTCGATCGCTGTGCCGTCCGGGGATCGGCTGGGCGCCGTCGCGGGCGGACGGGTCGGTCCAGCCGAAGTCGAGGCACTCGGGCAGCACGACGACCCGGCAACCCGCCGCGGCGGCGCGCCCGACCATGGCGACGGCGCGGTCGAGATTGGCGTCGGGCGTTCCGCCTTCGACGAGGATCTGCCCTAGCCCGGACCGTTCATTAAGAGGCGGGCGGCGGCTGGGGACACCGTGTTGAAGCTGTCGAGCGAGGAGCGGGTCCGTCGGTTGCCCAAGGAGGAGTGCGTCTGCTCGGGTCGGGGTGCGGTTTG
>JBBSIG010000223.1:0-4159 GCA_038232215.1 Gaiellales bacterium
CCTCGCCGCTCGTCGCGCCACCTGCCGGCATCTCGCCGCTCGGCGAGGAGCTCGGGCGCGCGCTCGCACTCGCGCGGCCCTAAGTGCTGCTCGGCGGCGCTCCTTCTCGCCGACCGAGCGCACACGCCGGGACCCCCGTTTCGAGGGGCGGGGGTCCCGGCCGTCTTCTCAGGCTCGAGCTGACACACGCTGGACGGGTACCCGTCCTTCTTGACCTGTCAAGGTTTCCGAATCTTGTCCGCGTACCGCGAGCAGGGCACAGCACCGGCAGGGCCCCAACTGGCGCGCGTACTGGCGCGCAGCGGCTAGAAACGGCTTGGGTAAGCCAAATCGCGCCTGTCTCGAAAACCGTTATCCGTCGTTAGGCGGATCGAGGGTTCAAATCCCTCCCCCTCCGCTCGGACACGCGCATGGCGAGGAAGCTCGAGAGGGGGACGAGCGCGTGGAGCTGTGCCGTGTCGAGCGTGCGTGGAGCGTTCATGCGGTGGAGCTTTCGACTAACCGTCCGCGCGGGTGTGAGCCTCGCGAGAAGGGCCGCCTGGAGAGTGCGCCCTTCCCGCGCGGCGGAAGCGCTACCCCTCGGTCTTGACGACTCCGACCACGTGCCCCTCGGGGTCCTTGAACTGGCCGATCTCGATGCCCTCCATCACCTTGTCCGGACCCATTACCCGGGAACCGCCGAGGCTCTCCGCCTTCGCGAGCGCGGCCTCGACGTCGGGCACCTCGACGTAGAAGGTGACGTGGCCCGCGTATCCCTCCGGCCCCCCGGCCACACCGCCGCCGATCCCGACACCCTCGGCGTTGACGTTCCCCTCCCGCTGGATAGCCCCGTACCCCATCGGATTGTCGGCGTCGATCTCCCATCCGAACAGCTCCGAGTAGTAGCTCTGCAGCCTCGCACCGTCCTTCCCGATCACCTCGAAGTGGACGACCGGCTGTCCCATGCTCCTCTCCTCTCCGCGCCGGCGAGCGGCGCCTCGTTCGTACGACCTGCTCTTCAGACCGGCGGCCGGGATGGAACTCATCGCTCTCCGAGCAGATACCGGGGACCGGGGCCCTGGCGCCCCGCGCGGTCGTCGGGATTGGCGAGCCGGCAGCGGTCGAGCGAGAGGCAACCGCAGCCGATGCACTCCGTGAGCCCGGCGCGCAGGCGCTCGAGCTCCGCGATCCGATCGTCGATCCGGGCCGTCCAGGAGCTCGAGAGCCTGGCCCAGTCGCTACGGCGGGGCACCCGATTCGCAGGCAGCTTCGCGAGCTCGTCGCGGATCTCGTCGAGCGTCAGCCCCACGCGTTGCGCGAAGACGACGAAGGCCACGCGTCGGATCACCGAGCGCGGATAACGACGATGCCCCGACGCGTTGCGCTCCGAGCGGATCAGGTCGCGCTCCTCGTAGAAGCGCAACGCGGAGGTGGCGACCCCGCTGCGCGCCCCCAGCTCTCCGATCGTGAGGGACTCGGACGTCGAAGCTCGGCGCATCGAGGGCACTTGACTTCAAGTGTACTTGAAGAAGCATGATGGAGCACATGCCCGTCGGCGTCGTCACCGGAGCCTCCCGCGGGCTCGGGCTCGCGCTCACCCGAGCACTCGCCGAGCGTGGCTGGCGGCTCGTCGTCGACGCGCGCGGCGCCGGAGCGCTCAGGGAGGCGGTGGCCGGACTCGACGGCGTCCATGGCGTCGCCGGAGACCTGGCGGATCCGGGACACCGGTCGGCGCTCGTCGAGGCGGCGGGCCAGCCAGTCGACCTGCTCGTGAACAACGCAAGCCTGCTCGGGCCGAGTCCGCAGCCGGCCCTCGCCGACTATCCCCTCGCGGAGCTGAGGCGCCTCTACGAGGTGAACCTTCTCGCGCCGCTCGCGCTCGTGCAGCTCCTGCTGCCTCGCCTGCGTGCGGGGGCGGCGATCCTCGACGTCACCTCCGATGCTGCGATCGAGCCCTACGAGGGATGGGGAGGCTACGGCTGCTCGAAGGCGGCGCTCGAGCAGCTGACCGCGATCCTGGCGGCCGAGCACCCCGGGCTCCGCGTGTACGCCGTGGATCCGGGAGACATGCGGACGCAGATGCACCAGGAGGCATTTCCCGGTGAGGACATCTCGGACCGGCCCCCTCCGGAGGACAGCGTGCCGGGCTTGCTCGCCCTGATCGAGGGCTCGCTGCCGAGCGGCCGCTACCGCGCCAAGGACCTCGGGGCGGCGCGGTGAGCGCGCTCGCGCTGTCGACGCCGCTCGCGGCGTACGAGCCGCCGGAGGCCCGCGGCTGCGGGCAGCGGTGCGTCGCGCTGCTCCTCGCGACACGGAGCGACGGCAGTCTGGTGCACGCGCGTTTCGACGAGCTCCCGCGCTTCCTCTCGGCAGGCGACCTCCTCGTGGTCAACACGTCGGCGACGCTGCCGGCGGCGCTCGCCGGGCGGCTGAACGGCCGAGCGGTCGAGCTTCGGCTCTCGACGCCCGCAGGAGACGGGCGTTGGGTGATCGAGCTCCGCGAGGAGGACCTGTCGCCCTTTCCCCGTCCGCCGATCGGCGCGCGCGTCGAGCTGCCCGGGAGAGCTCACGCGGAGCTGCTCGCGCGCTATGCCTCCAGCGAGCGCCTCTCCGTCGCACGGCTCTGCCTCGACGCTCCGCTCGGGGAGTACCTCCGCCGTCACGGCGCGCCGATCCGCTACGCACACCTCCAGCCTGCCCGGCCGATCGAGGCCTACCAGACCGTGTTCGCGCTCGAGCCGGGCAGCGTCGAGATGCCGAGTGCCGGGCGGCCCTTCACTCCGGAGCTCGTCACGGAGCTCGTCGCCCGCGGCGTGCTCGTCGCCCCCGTGACCCTGCACGCCGGTGTCTCGTCCCTCGAGCTGGGCGAGGCTCCCTCTCCCGAGCGCTACCGGGTTCCCGGCCCCACCGCCAGGTTGATCGACGCCGTCCGCGGCTGGGGCGGCCGCGTCGTCGCAGTCGGCACGACCGTCGTCCGCGCGCTCGAGACCGTCGCAGGCCCGGACGGGACGGTCACCCCGGGCGAGGGCTGGACAGACCTCGTCGTGACCCCGGCCCGTGGACTCCGAGCCGTCGACGGCCTGCTCACGGGCTGGCACGAGCCCGAGTCGTCGCACCTGCGACTGCTGGAGGCGGCGGCCGGAGCACGGCTACTGGCTCGCTCGTACCGGGCCGCACGGGCGCACGGCTACCGCTGGCACGAGTTCGGCGACAGCCATCTGATCCTCCCCTGACGCGCGAGTCGCCCCCGCTGCGGGGTGCCGCCGCCCGGCGCGGCGCAAGTTTCTCTCGCGTACGGCATCTTCCCTTCGGGTCATCGGGGCGCGTCCTCGCGTCCTCCGTGACGATGCGAATCCGGCTCTCCGACCCGTCCCTCGTGCCCGAGCTGCTCGAGTTCCTGTCAGCTCGGGAGGCTGCGCCCTGGCGTCCGTGGCCACGGACGCGGTGGAGGTGTCCCTCCTCGGCTCGTACGGGGCGGAAGCAGCGCACGAGGTGGTCGAGCAGCGCCTGCGGGAATGGCGGGCGGCTCATCCGTCCGCGCCCGCGACACTCGAGGACGAGGCCGGCCCGGACGCGAGTCTCAAAAGCCTGAGCCGGTCGTAGATCAGCGCCGCTTGCGCTTCACGGCGGCGCGGTGCACGACCGCTCGGCGCGGCGCTGCCTTCTTCGCGTTCACCGTGATCCCGTACGCCTCGGACTCCCAGGCCCCGTTCGCGTCGGTGACCCGGACGGTGAAACCGTAGCGCCCGACCGCGGACGGAACGCCGCCGAGGACGCCGCTCGAGCCGAGCGAGAATCCGGGCGGCAGCTTGCCGCGCTCGAGCGAGTAGGTGTAGGGCCCGCTGCCGCCGTCCGTCGCGAAGGCCTGCCGGTACCGAAGGCCGCGCGTCGCCGTGGGCAGGCCGAGTGGCATGAGCAGCAGCTGCGACGTCGCGAGCCGGATCGTGTACGTCTTGCCTGCCGCGTCCCCGTTCGCGTCGACGGCCGTGACCGTGAACGTGAAGTAGCCGGCTCCGGCGTCCGGGATCCCGCTCAGCACGCCGGCCGAGTCGAGGGTGAGGCCTGCGGGCAGCGAGCCTCCCGTAAGCGTGAACACGTAGGGGCCCGTCCCTCCGGACACCGCGAGGGGCTGACTGTAGAAGACGTTCGACGTGGCCGGAAACGGCAGGACGGTCGGCGC